>CANQYS010000021.1 GCA_947628115.1 uncultured Clostridia bacterium
TCCTCAACTTTTAGGAACTTTCTTTAATACAATCATTTTTTTACTAAAGTAGATTTTACTTTAAAAACTAACCTTTTTTATAATTATATCATTTTATTTTATCTTTCATTTTGACTAATATATTTAGTGCATCTATCGGTGTTAGTTCATTTAAATTTATTTTATCAATTTCATGTGCAAGTTCTGCTATTTTATAATTAAACATATCTAGCTGCCCTGTTGCTATTTTTTTGTTTTCTTTTTCCTCTCTTCTCTTTCCTAATATGCTTTTTCTTTCTAAACTTTTTAGTATTTCATTTGACCTCTTTATTACATCTTGTGGAACTCCTGCAAGTTTTGCTACATGTACACCATAACTTTCGTCAGTTCCTCCTGCTACTATTTTTCTTAAGAAAATTACATCTTCGCCTTTTTCCTTTACTGCTATTGAATAATTTTTTACACCTTCTATTTGTTCTTCTAATTCTGTAAGTTCATGATAATGTGTTGCAAATAATGTTTTTGCTCCACATTTTTCTTTGTTTGATATATATTCTACAACCGCCCAAGCAATAGAAAGTCCATCATATGTAGATGTTCCTCTTCCTATTTCATCTAAAATTACTAAGCTATTTGCTGTTGCTTCTCTTAGTATTTCTGCAACTTCCATCATTTCTACCATAAAAGTACTTTGTCCGCATTGCTAAATCGTCTGATGCACCTACTCTTGTAAATATTTTATCTACTACACCAATTGTAGCAAAGCTAGCTGGTACGAAACTTCCAATTTGTGCCATTAATGTAATTAATGCAACTTGCCTCATATATGTAGATTTACCTGCCATGTTAGGTCCAGTAATTATAGATAATCTATCATTTTCTTTATCTAAATATGTATCATTATCTATAAATGTACCTTCTGGAAGCATTTTTTCTATAACTGGATGTCTTCCACCCTTTATATCAATTATTCCATTATTATCAACTATTGGTTTTGTGTAATTTAAATCTTCTGCCACAATCGCAAATGAAGTAAATACATCTAATGCTGATACAATATTTGATGCCTTTTGAAGTCTTTCTATATTTATTGCAATTTTATTTCTAATTTCAATAAATAACTTGTATTCTAAATCTATAGATTTTTCTTCTGCTCCTAGTATTTTACTTTCTAATTCGTTTAACTCTTCTGTAATATATCTTTCACAATTTGCAAGTGTTTGCTTTCTAACATATCTATCTGGTACTAGATTTAAATATGATTTTGTTACTTCAAAATAATATCCAAAAACTTTATTAAACCCAACTTTTAAGTTTTTTATTCCAGTTTTTTCTTTTTCTTTTTCTTCTAATTCTATAAGCCAATTTTTTCCTTGCAAAGTTGCATTTTTTAGTTCATCTACCTCTTCATTATAACCTGTTTTTATTATTCCTCCCTCTGTTATGGCAATTGGTGGATCTTCTACAATGGCTTTTTCTATTAAATCATGTATATCAGCAAGTTCATCTAAATTTAAATATAAATTTTGTAACAATTCAGATTTACTACTCGCTAAAATATTTTTTAAATATGGTAGCTGTTTTAAAGAATTCTTTAATGATATCATGTCTCTTGCATTTGTATTTCCATAGGCTATTTTCCCGAACTAATCTTTCTATATCATAAATTCTTCTTAATGAATCTATAATATCTCCTCTAAAAATTAAATTATTTTTTAATTCTTCTACTGCATTTAATCTTTTATTTATTTCAAGCACATCTATTAATGGTTCATTTATCCATTTTCTTAGTAACCTTCCTCCCATAGACGTATAAGTTTTATCTAATACCCAAAGGAGTGTTCCTTTTTTACTCTTGTCATTCATTTTTTCTGTTAATTCTAGATTTCTTCTGGAAGTAATATTTAAAGACATATATTTTTCTACTGAATACATTTTAATTATATTTATATGTTCTAATTTTATTTTTTGAGTTTGATTTAAATAATCCAATAATCCATTTATTGCTGGAACTTGTAAATTATTACTATCTATATTTTTTATTTCTTTTTCACTATCATCTATAAAAGTATATGTTTCTAATAATTTAGTAACATCCGTTTTAAATATTTCTTCATCAAAGCAATTTACATATGCATTAAATCTTAATTTTATTTCATCTATTTCTTGCTTGCAATTAAATAACATCTTATTTACTATAATTTCTGCTGGATTATATTTTGAAAGTTCATCCAAAAGAAGAGCAAAGTTATTGTTTGATTCTATTTTTGTTGTTAAAAATGTACCTGTTGTAACATCACAAACAGCTAGTCCAAAATATATTTCTTTTTTATATATTGACATTATATAATTATTCTTCTTTTCATCAAGCATATTTGATTCAATTACAGTTCCAGGAGTTACTACTCTTATTACATCTCTTTTTACAATTCCTTTTGCTAATTTTGGATCTTCTAATTGTTCACATATTGCTACTTTATATCCTTTTTCTATTAATCTTGCAATATAACTTTCGGCAGCATGAAAAGGAACTCCGCACATCGGAGCTCTTTCTTCTTGTCCACAGTCTCTTCCTGTTAATGTTATTTCTAATTCTCTTGATGCTGTTTTTGCATCATCAAAAAACATCTCATAGAAATCCCCTAATCTATAAAATATAATGCAATCTTTGTATTGTTCTTTTATTTCTAAATAATGTTTCATCATGGGTGAAAATTCTAACATGTTAATGCTCACCTCTTATTTTTCTCCAATTTTCTCTAGATTGTCTACTTGCTGCTTCTGATTTCAATCCTTCCTTATGCCATTCTACAGCTTTATTTTTTAAGTCAATTTCTCCAGATTTTATTTGTTCATTTATTTTTGTTCTCATTTCTTCTCTTTCGTTCTCAGGTAAAGAAAAATATAATTTTCTTATTGTATCTGGACTTATTTTATATAATCTATATATATACTCTTCTCCGAAATTATCTTCTAGAGATTCAATAAACATATATTTCATTACTATAATTTCATTAGTTTTTTGTCTTAAAAATTTTCTTAAATCTTGATTATTTTTCATCATATTTATCTCCTTTTAGATACCACTTATGTTCAGATATTATTTTTATATAAATCATTCTACCTATTAATTCTTTATTTCCTTCAAATATAACCACTTTATTTGTATCAGTTCTTCCGTGTTAGCATATTAGAGTTATTTTTACTATATCCCTCAACTAAGATTTTTTGTACTGTTCCAATATATTTTTGATTATTTTTTTCTATATTTTCTTCAAATAATTCTTTCAATCTATTAAATCTTTTATGTTTTATTTCTTCAGAAACTTGATTTTTCATTTTATCAGCTAAAGTTCCTACTCTTCTTGAATATATAAACATAAATATTTGCTCATAATTTACTTTTCTTACAACATCTAATGTATCTTCAAAATCCTCTTCTGTTTCTCCCGGAAATCCAACAATTATGTCTGTTGAAAATACTGCATCTGGAATTTGAGATTTTATTCTATCTATTAAGCTTAAATACTGCTCTTTGGTATATTTTCTATTCATTGCTTTTAATACATTTGTGCTTCCCGCTTGAAGTGGTACATGTATTAATCTAGATATTTTTTTACTTGTCTTTATTACATTTATTACATCATCTGTAAAATCCTTTGGGTGCGGAGAAACAAATCTTATTATTTCTATTCCTTCTATTTTATCTACGTCTTTTAATAAATTAGAAAATTTATAGTTATTTCCCCCGTTATATGAATTAACATTTTGACCTAAAAGTGTTACTTCTTTATATCCCTCTTTTGCTAAATCTTCTATTTCCTTTAATATATCCTCTGGTTTTCTACTTCTTTCTCTTCCTCTAACATATGGAACTATACAATAGCTACAAAAATTATTACAGCCATACATTATTGTAACAGATGCTTGTTTATTGTTACTTCTTTTAACTGGTATTCCTTCATATATTTCTCCATCAATATCTATAATATCTTTTATTTTTTTCTTATTTATAATTATTTTATATATATCTTCAGGTAATTTATGAAGAGTGTGTGTTCCAAAAATAACATTTACAAATGAATAACTTTTTTTTATTTTATTTGTAATATGTTCTTCTTGCATCATGCATCCACCAATTGCAATTATTATATCTTTATTTTCTTTTATTTTTTTTAATTCTCCGTAATTTTCCAAATACTTTTTCTTCTGCATTTTCTCTTACGCAACATGTGTTTATTATATATAAATCAGCATCATTTATATCTGCTGACTCCTTATATCCCATTTTTTCTACCATTCCAACTATTTTTTCAGAATCATTTTCATTTAACTGGCATCCCATAGTCAATATGTAATATTTTAATTTTTTATTTTTATTAATTTCTTTTACTTTTTTTATATATTCTTTTTGTTGTTCTATCGGTTTTGCTTCCATTTGTATTTCCTCCAATATTATTGTATATTTTATTATAAAATGACAAATTTATCAAGGTATAATTTCTCTTTACAATAATTATTTGCATATTTCAGCAGATAAAAAAAATTGTAGTTTGTGTAAGGGGAATTCTAGGGACTGTCCCTAAAAATCACCAATTTTGGGGATTTTTGGGACTGTCCTGAATTCACCTGAAACACACAAACTACAATTTTTTTATTTTTATGAAATTTTTTGTCTCATACTAAGTAATATTTTTTTTTCTAATCTTGATACTTGAACTTGTGTTATTCCTAGTATTTTTGCAACTTCAGATTGTGTTTTTTCTTTATAATATCTAAGAATTATAATTTTTTGTTCTCTTTCGTTTAAATTATTTATAAGATTGTTTAAGCATATTTTATTTACTAATTCGCCTGTCTCGTCTTTTCCATTATCTATTCTGTTAATTTTTGTTTCACTATCTGCATCTTCAATAAATATCTCTTGATCTATAGATTCTAATGGTTTTTCTGATTCCAAAGCCATTGCTATTTCTTCTTTTGAAACTTTCAAAATCTTAGCTATTTGGCATATATTAATTTCTTCTCCTTTTTTACTTAAATGTTCTCTTTGAATATCTTTTATTTTTATGCATAATTCTTTTAAACTTCTGCTAACCTTTATTGGTCCATCATCTCTAATAAATCTTTTTATTTCTCCAAGAATATATGGTACTGCATATGTAGATAATCGAACATCATAGTTTATATCAAAACGCTTAATTGCTTTTATAAATCCTATGCATGCTATTTGATATAATTCTTCCGCTTCGTATCCTCTTCCTAAAAATCTTTTTACAATACTCCATAATAGACCAGAATTATTTTCTATAATATTTGTCATAGCTTTATCATCACTGTTCTGTGCTTTTAATAAATCTTCTGTTTTAATTTCGTACATAAGTAACTCCTTTATGTATTAAATTTTAATTTATTCATGTTCATTTACTTTTATCATTTTTTTCATTGTTACCTTTGTACCTACACCTACTATTGATTCTATTTCTACTTCATCCATAAAACTTTCCATAATTGTAAATCCCATACCAGACCTTTCTAGCTCTGGTTTTGAAGTATACAATGCTTGTCTTGCTCTTTCTATATTTTCTATTCCCTTACCATTATCTGAAATTACTATTTCAATGGAATTAGCAAATAATCTAGATTCTATTGTTACTATTCCCTCTTTTTCTTCGTATCCATGAATTATACAATTTGTTACAGCTTCAGAAACTGCGGTCTTTATATCTGATATTTCTTCTATTGTAGGATCGAGCTGACTTGCAAATGCTGCAACTGTTATTCTTGCAAAGCTTTCATTACTTGACTTACTTAGAAATTCTAACTTCATTTCATTTTTATATACATTTTTCAAGTTTTGTACCTCCTATATTTTCTATTTCTTCTACTTGCATTAATTTTAAAACTCCAGACATTTCTAATACCTTTTTTATAGGTCGTTTTGCATTTATTATGCTAACTTTTCCACCGTAACATTGATGCTAACTTATATCTACCAATTAACATTCCTATTCCGCTACTATCCATAAAAGTAACATTTGTAAAATCAAAAATTACCTTTTTAGGAATATGTAATTGTATTTCATAATCTGCCCTCTTTCTAATTTTTCCACTGCTATGATGGTCTATTTCCTCTTCTATTTTTAATAATAATTGCTTGTCCTCTTTTTTATATTCAACTTGCATTTATATCTGCTCCTTTCACTATATATTATAATTCTTTATTTGGTAAAATTTTCCTTTAGCGTTTTTTTGGAAGTTTTGACGAAAATAGTTGTTGGGATTGAAACTTAGAGTACTTTGTTAAATTTTTTCGATTTAATGAAAATTTTCAAATTTTCGTTAAAAAGTTAAAAGCTAAAACAATTATTTTTTTACAAATGAGCATTCATTCTCAAAAAATAATGTTTTAGCTTTAATTGATTTTAGTTTTTTACATTTTTATTTTAATTCTACTTTTGGATTGTTTGTAATTATATATTCTATTTTTGGAAATATTCTTTTTTCTGCAGGAATAAATCCCCTTACTTGTAATCCAGGGAGTACCCATGTATATGAACCTATAAATGTACCAGGAAGTGATGCTACATTTGCTCCAAGTCTTGAATTGTCTCCTATTATACTTCCAAAAAAATCTAAACCTGTATCTATTTTTTCTTCATTTATTTTTATAGTAATGTCCTTTTGGTCAAATCTTCTGTTTGCAAGTATTGTTCCACTCCCTATTCTAGTAGATTTACCAAGAATTGAGTCTCCAACAAAAGCTAAACTTGCTACTTTAGATTTGTTACCAAGTATTGCATGCTTTACTTCTGATGAATGACCAACTGAAGCATTATCTCCTATAATAGTTCCTGGTCTTATAAGTGCTCCTGATTGTATTTCTACATTTTTACCAATTATTACTGGTCCTTGTATTGTTACATTTGCATGTATCTTTGTTCCTTCATCTATAAAGTAATTTCCTGTTATTGAACAAAATTCTCCAATTTGCGCTTTATTAATTTGCATATTTTCATCTTTCATAAATTCTTTTATATAGGTATTTATATTATTTAATGCTTCCCATGGATATGTACAATTTTTAAATACATCCTTAAATGTAAAACTTTCTATATCTTTAAAATAATACCCTAATTTTAATTCTTCCATTTTTCCTCCTTTATTTTTTCTTTTCTCTTTACGGTTCCAGACAGTCCCTAGAACCCTTTATTTGTATTTTTCTAGGATAGTCTCTAATTCCTTAGAAAATTCTCTAAGCATTACTATTTTTATTCCTATATCTTTTCCTCTTATATAATCATCAATAACCTGTTTTAACTGTCTTATATTTTTCATTTCTGGTTCAATTTCTTTTGTATATTTTTCTGCTCTATCTAATAATTTCTCCTTTATAGAAACTATATCCTCATTACTTGCACATGATATTCTTTGGAACATTTGATATGGATCGTAATATTTAAATATAGGTATATCCATACATTCTTTATCAAATCTTTCATAAAAAGTTTCCATTTTCATAGGTATACACTTAAATATTTCATCTGCTTTTTGTGAATACATTTTATCTTTTAATGCTCCATTAATCATATAAAAATGATTCAAAATTTCATTTATTTCTTGCGTTTTTTCTCCTATTATTATTTGATCTATTTCTTCTTCTGCATTTTCACAGTAGTCTGAGGTTAATGCTGCTACATTCATACCATTAAAAAATATTCCTCTGATTGTTCTTATATCATAATCAACTAATCCTTTATCTATAAAATAAGTAAAATAAATAAATATTTTTACTGTATCTAATAACTTTACTTTTCCAGATTTTACATCTTCTATTACTTCTTCTATTACCCCTGGAAATTGATCATCCGATATTTTCCAATATTCTTCTATTAATAATCTTTTATAACCCGGTAATTTTTCTGTATCTATTGTATTAATTATTACTTCCATATTCTTTTTAAAAGTTTTCATATCAAATATTCTAGTTCTTACATATATTTCTATAAATTTAAAGAAACGATATTCAGCTTTAAAGTTATAGTAATAATTATTATCAAATTCTTTAATATAGAACTGCCTATTGTCCATAAGTATTCTTGAAGAAACCAATATAGATTTATATTCTTCATTATCCGCAATGTTTACAAATTTATCTTTTGTTATTTTTCCTGCCTTTATTTCAAATGAAATTGCAATAGTAAATATAAGCATTGTTTGTAAAACTCTATAATTAGTATTTGGATAATATTTATTAACCATTTCATATATTTTCTTAAAATCGTTTAACGAATGTTTTAATATTCTTAAGTTTCTCGTTCCACTTTTATTAAATGTTGATATAATATAATTTGTGTTTTCTCTTAAAAATCTTATCAGATCTGTATTATTTTCATACCTCATTAATATTCCATTAATTATATAATTAAATTCTGGCTGATACTCAAATGTTTCACCAATTAGTTTTTCTTTTATTCTTTCATAGTCATTTGCTTTGTCAAATACATACTCTATTTTATCCCTTATTTTTTCTACCATTGGCTTATCTGTTTTAGATAAATCTCCTTCTTTATCTAAAAGATATGTAGCAATAAAAGTTTTCATTTCTAGGTTCGAACTTTTTAATTTTGTAGAAAGTTCTTTTTCGTTACATATTATAATTGTTTTTATATGATCATGCTCAACAAAATTATTTATATAACCTAATATATCTATAACATCAACATTTGCTCTTTCTAAGTCATCAAAGCATAATACTTTATCATCTGTAGAGAAAAATTTGCTATAATCAACCTTATCTCCATTTTGTGTAACACCAAAAAGATTAGCCATATCTAATCCTGTTTTTGCATATTCTGGTATAGATTGTTGTCCTGTTGCATTCATATATTTTCTCATGTTTTTATCCATTAATTGTGTTGTTTCTATAAATATCTTTTTACTAATATCTTCTAAGTTAGAAATTCCATATAAAGACATATATATTGTTGTATAGTGTTTTCCGTTTAGTTGAAGTGAATCTATTTTATTTCTTATTTTATTATTCCAAAAATATGTTTTTCCGCTTCCCCATTCACCATTTATCATTATTGCGTAATCGGTATAGTCTGCTCTTATATAATCTAATATACTTTCTACTAAATCTTCCATTTATCCTCCTTTAATCTTTTGCTATTGTTAATACCCCTATTTCTTTTGCTCCTGCTCCTTTTAATACTTTACTGCATTCATTTACTGTACTTCCTGTTGTATAAATATCATCAAATAATAATATTCTTTTATCTAGTATTTTTTCTATATTTTTAACAAAAAATACATTCTTTACATTTTCTTTTCTTTGATATTTTTTTAATTGTGATTGTGATATGATATTTTTTCTTTTTAATAATATCTTATTTTCCATTTTCATGGATGTATATTTTGCAAGTTCGTGTGCAACTAATTCTGTTTGATTATATCCTCTTGTTAACATCCTTTTTTTATGAATTGGTACTGGGACGATTATATCATAATTTTTTAAAAAATCACATGCTTTTTCATTTTTTAATATTATTTTTGAAAATGTCCTATATAAATAGGCTTTATCTTGAAACTTATATGATATAAGTTTATCTCTAATTATTCCTTCATATCTAAATATGTGCATACTCTCATTAAAATAACCTTTTTTACTTTTTTTAAAATAATTAATTTCATATTTTTTTAATTTTATCTCGCATTTTTTGCATAAGGCTTCTTTGCAAAATTTGCCACATATTCCACAAGTAGTGGGATATATTAATTCTAAAATATAATCTATTATTTCTTTCATTTTGTTCCTTTCTATATTTGGATAATTATTTCATAATTATTCAAACAATGAAGAATTAATAGTGAATAATTAATAATTAATTCTTCACTGTTTGAAGGTGAATTCAGGACAGTCCCAAAAATCCCCAAAATTGGTGATTTTTAGGGACAGTCCCTAGAATTCCCCTCACACAAACTACAATTTATTTAACTTTCATTTTGGATTTTTTAAGATCTAATTTTATAGAATTTAAAAGTATTTGAATTAAATTTATATATATTCTAACATATTTAACTTTAATGTCAATGAAAATAGATTTTTTAAAATAACTTTATGGTTTATTTTCTAAAAAACTCTTGTAATATTTTTTTATTTGTGGTAAACTATTAAATAGTCAGTTTATAAGCAAGATATAGGAGGTGCTACATTATGGCAAAATGCGAAATTTGTAATAAATCATTAAATTACGGAAATCAACTTAGTATTACACGTTCACATATTAGTAAAAGAACAACAAGAACTTTTAAACCAAATTTAAGAACTGTTAAAGCAATTGTAAATGGTCAACCAAAAAAAATTAAGGTTTGTGCTAAATGCTTACGTTCTGGTAAAGTAGTTAAAGCATAAATATTATAAGTTAAAAAAATAGGCATACACCTATTTTTTTTGTTTGTTTTATACTATAATTATATTGGAAATAGCAATATTAATTATGTATGTTTTTTATTTTACACCAAATATTAATTTTACTATTCCTCTTAAAAATTTAGGAACTTTTTTTACCACTATAGTCATTTATACAACACTCTCCTTTATTTTTTATAAATTTTTTGTTGGTAATTTATAATATTTATATGGTAATGTTTTTTAGCACGAAATCCATGCAATTCCTACTGCTACTACTATTATACCAATAATAAATAGCCAACCTGAGAATGGAAGTAATATAACAAGCAATACCCCGAAGTCCAAATCCTATTAAACATACAGCCAATGTTTTTTTAAATAGTTTTAACATTATTACCTCCCATAACACTTTAATACTTTTATTTATTATAATATATTATTTTTTATGTAAAAGGGTGATAGTTTTGAAAGATAAATGTAATCATAATAACATTACAGAAAAAGCTACAAAAATAATTAAAATTTTAAAAGAAACATATCCAGATGCTACATGTAGCCTTAATTTCAATTCTCCTTTTGAACTTGGCATCGCAGTTATGCTATCTGCTCAATGTACAGATGAAAGAGTTAATAAAACAACTCCTTCTATTTTTAATAAATATAATACACCTCAAGATTTTATAAATATCGATATTAAAATCTTAGAAGATTTAATTCATCCATGTGGATTTTATAAGACTAAAGCTAAAAATATTAAAGCATATTCAAAAAAGGTTCTTGAAGAATATAATGGAATTTTACCTATGGATATAGACAAACTTATGACTTTACCTGGTATTGGTAGAAAAAGTGCAAATGTAATTATGTTGGAAGCTTTTAATAAGCCAGTTCGGAATTGCTGTTGACACACATGCAAAGAGGATTTCTAATAGAATTGGATTATCATCTGAATCTGAACCTAGTAAAATAGAACAAGATTTGCTTAGCATTATTCCAGATAAATATTATAAAGATGTAAATCATTTATTTATATGGCATGGTAGAAATATATGCACTGCTAGAACTCCAAAATGCAGTAAATGTCCCATATCCCAATACTGTATTAGTTATAAATAAACAATCTAAATATTTTTTATTTTTACATTGACAAACATTATTTTAAAGCTATATAGTAATGTTAATATATTTTAAGGAGGTTTTTATATGCTAAATTCTAAAACAAAATTTTTTATAACTTTATTTGCTTTTGTGTTATCAATTAGTTTTGTTTTTACATATGTAAATGCAACTAATGAAGTTATGTCAATATCTAATACTGATGTAGACAATTCCCTTCGGAGAAAATACTATTCAAGAATCCTCAATATATTCTGATTTATATGTTGTAGAAAACCAATATGATATTAAAAACACGATTGATGGCAATGTTTTTGCCTCTGTAGGCACACTTAATATTGATTCTAGTAATAATGGTGGAATTATATCTGGAAATTTATATGCAACAGCAGATACAGTAAATATAAAATCAAATGTTGTATATTCGAATTCAGAAAAAGATGAATTTGGAAACTTTAAATTAGAATCTGTTACTAATGCTTCAACAATATATGGCAATGTTTTTGTAATGGCAAATAAATTTATATTAGAACCAGAATGCGAAATTAATGGTGATTTATATGTTTGTGCAAAAGAAATAGAACTTTCTCAAAATGCTATTATACGAGGAAATGTATTTGTTATTGGTAATACTCTAAACTTAAACTCTCAAATTAATTCTGGTGATTTATATGCAACAGTAAAAGATTTTAATATGAAATATTATGGTTTTATATCTAGAGACCTTCATCTTACTGCTGAAAATGCATATATTGATGGTTATGTTTATAGAAATTCTTTTATAACAGCAAAGAATATTACAACAACATCTACTTTTATAAATAAAAAAGACTTTAATGTATCTAATGCAACTAATGTAACTTTTTCAGGAGAAGTTACAGAAAACGCTAATATAAACTCTAAAAATATTAGTTTTAAACAAAAGGATAATGAAGACAAAGATATTATTTGTAAAATTTCTGGAAATTTAAATTATTCATGTAATACTGAATTATCAGAACTTCCAAATAATAATATAGTTCTTGGTGAAATTAATTATAGTAAATATAGTAATTCCAATAATTTATTATCAAACATTGGAAAATATCTACTTGGATTAATAACTTTATTAATTTATGTTGTTATAATTTATCTAATAATTAGCAAGTTTATACCTAAATATAATGATAAATTATCTAACATAAAACCTATAGATTTATTAAAATCCTTAGGAATTGGATTTGCAATTTTTATATTAATTCCTATTGTAGCAATACTATTATTTATAACTCAAGTTGGAAGTCTATTAGGTTTATTACTAATAATACTCTACATTTTAATACTAATATTAGCAAAACCAATATTTATTATATCTGTTGCTAATTCAATGAATAAACCTAATGATTCTAAAAATAATAAGAATAAAAAAGCAATCTCAAACAAAACAACTCATATATCTATTTTAATAATAACAATAATCTTATCATTAATAAACTTAATTCCTTATGTAGGAGTTATTGTATCACTACTAGTACTTCTAATAGGAGTAGGTTATTTATTTAAATCATTAATTACAAAAAAATAATTTAAACATAATTTTTGGGCGGGAAATTATTCCCGCCCATTTAGGGGCTTTAATCGGTTTTGTTATCATTACCATTGTCGCTGCTATTTAATAACTCCACTTGATACGTCTCTTTTATGAATTTTATTACGTTGTAAACAATTGCTATTATTATTGCCAATGCAATAGTACTAATTACTGCAATTATTCCGCAAAGTGAATTAATGCTGTCTGATGAATCAAAACAAGCCATAATAATAGGACCAAAATCAATTGAATTTTCTCCTATTGTTCCACTTACGAATATTTTACTAACAAGATTTCCTATGCAATATGGAATTCCAGCCAATACTACCGTCACAATAGCAACAACAATAAAAATAGCTATCATCAGCAGTAATCCAACAAATTGATCTACCACTTCTTTTAGTATTTTTTTACATGTGTTCCGCCAGATTTTTGCCTTAGTTGTTTTCATAATGAAAACCCTCCTAATATAAATTTTTTTTATTATATTATAAATTCACATAAAAGTCAATTTTACTGCTTTATAATTATTTCATTTACGGGTGTATTAGGTTTTATTGATATAACTGGTTTTATATTGTTTTCTTTAATAAGATTTATAAGTTTTATTATTTGTTCATCATCTTTGCAAGCTTCATAATGAAAGGTTATTATACTTGGAGAAAGTGGAATATACCTGTTAATATTTTCTTTTATGTCTTCTATCATCAAATTATATATCTATTTTAATAATAACAATAATCTTATCATTAATAAACTTAATTCCTTATGTAGGAGTTGTTGTATCACTACTAGTACTTCTAATAGGAATAGGTTATTTATTTAAGTCTTTAATTACAAAAAAATAATTTAAACATAATTTTTGGGCGGGAAATTATTCCCGCCCATTTAGGTTTTCTTTCTCCTCTTTGTAGGTTTCTTTTACTTTTTTTATTACAAAATAAATAGATACTATTATTAAAAAAAGTAGAATAGAACCTACTACTGCAATTATTCCGCAAGCTATATTAATATCCATCTCAGGAGGGAAGAGATGTTGCAAAAATAAAATAGAGTTTTCCCCCACGCTCCCACTTACGAATATTTTACTAATAAAAAATGGAACTGAAATTACTAATACTACACTAAAATAACATCCAAATACTTTTAAAATTTTAAATATGTTATTTTCAAACCAATCTAAAATTTTAGTACCCAATGATTTAAACGTATTCCGCCAAATTTTTCCTTTTGTTGTTTTCATTTTTTGAAAACCTCCTAATAAAATTTTGTGTATTTATTTTATCATACATTTACATAAAAGTAAATATGTTTTTTATTTCAATTCCATAATTGCTGTCTTAAAATCTTTTGCAGATATTATTGCGCTTCCTGCTACTGCTATATCTACTTCCGCTTCTTTTACCATATTAATCGTTTCCTTGTTTACTCCTCCATCTACTTCTATATATGTATCTAATTTGTTTTCTAATATATATTTTTTTAATTCTTTTACTTTTTCTAATGTTTCTGGTATTAGTTTTTGTCCACCTTTTCCTGGCTCTACCGTCATTACAAGTACCATATGAAGCATTGGTAAAAATTTAATTATTTCATTTAGTGGTGTATTAGGTTTTATTGATATAGCAGGTTTTATATTGTTTTCTTTAATAAGATTTATAAGTTTTATTATTTGTTCATCATCTTTGCAAGCTTCATAATGAAAGGTTATTATACTTGGAGAAAGTGGAATATATCTGTTAATATTTTCTTTTACGTCTTCTACCATCAAATGTACATCTAATGGTATATTTGATATTTGTTTTATTATGTTTGCATATTCATACATCATTTCTTCTGTATTTTTTTCTACAAATTTACCATCCATAACATCTATGTGGTAATAATCTGTTCCTGCTACTTCTAAATTATAAAATGTTTTGCTAGAATTTTCTTTTTCTACGGTTAATATTGATGTTGATATTTCTGGCATATTTTCCTCCTTGTAAATTATTCAATCTTCACTATTCACTGTGAGTGTTTACACTCACAAATTGCAATTTATCTATTCTATTGTAATAGAACTTTGTGTATTAAAATTAAGCTGTTTTGTTGCTTTCCATATATCATCTATATATACTGTAACTTCTTTATTTCCTTTATCAGATTTAGTAGTAGTTATGTCTGTTGCTGTTGGTGATACTGTTTCATTATAAACTGTATCTCCACCTACTTTAATTGTTAATTTCACATTTTTAACTTTTGTTTTTTCTTCATCTTCATATTCTATTTTTCCACCTAATAAAGATTTTACATTAACACTTATTGTTGCTGTTTTTATTTCGTCAAATTCATTTACAGTAATTGTTATTTCAGTATTTTTATCTACCATACTTCCAGAAGAAATAGATTGATTTACAACTACTCCATTTGGTTTGCTCGAGTCTGATGTTTTTTCTGTACTTTTCCATTTTAATTTTGCATTAGTTATTGCTGTTTTTGCTTCACTTTCTGTTTTTCCAGATAAATCTGGTACTTGTACTTGTTCAATTCCCATACTTGCATATATTACTACTTTGGTTCCTGCTGGTATTTCTTCCCCTTCTTCTATTTCCTGTTTTGTTATATATCCAATTTCTATATCATCATTATATTCTTCTTTTACTTCTACTTCTAAGCCTGTTTCCTTTAATAGTTTCATTGCTTCGTCTTTAGTTTGACCTACAACTTTAGGCATTGATACAATTTCTTGTCCCTTACTTACTATTACTTTAATTGTGCTTCCTTCTTTTATTTTATAATTATCTTGATATTTAGGATCTTGATCTATAATTTGTCCTTCTGGTATTTCTAAATGATATTTTTCTTCTTCTACTTCTATTTTTATTTTTAACTCAGTACCCTTTTCCTTTGCTTGTTCCAATGTTAAATTAGATAAATCTGGTATTTGCACTTCTTTTGCCCTTCCTAAAGATAATGCAAGATACGTTCCTCCCATTGCAAGAGCAAATACCAATATGCATACTAGTATTATACTAATTACCTTTAATGCTTTATGTTTTTCAAAGAAATCTTGCATTTTTGCAAATTTACCTTTTTTCTCTTCTTTCTCATTATCTATATTTTCTGTTCTTTTATTATAATTTAAATCTATTCTTTGTGTTGCAAATTCTTTTGCGTTATTTTCATTATAAACAAAATTACCATTAGGATTTTTTAATGCTAATTCTAAATCTTTCAACATTTCTGTAGCTGTGCCATATCTTTTTTCTGTATCTTTTTGCATTGCTTTTAAAATTATATCATTTACACTTTTTGGTAAATCCGGTTTTAATATAATTGGTTCTATTGGCTCTTCTTGCATGTGTTTTAATGCTACAGAAACTGGTGTATCACTATCAAATGGAACTCTTCCTGTTACCATTTCATACATTACAACACCTAATGAATATAAATCAGATTTTGCATCTGTATATCCACCTCTTGCATGTTCTGGTGAAAAATAATGTACTGATCCGATTGTAGTTCCGAAAGCTGTTATTGTAGAATTCGAAACAGCTTTAGCAATACCAAAATCTGTTACCTTAGCAATTCCATCTTCTGTAATTATTATATTATGTGGTTTTATATCTCTATGTATTATATTGTTTTTATGTGCAGTTTCCAATGCTGATGCTATTTGCATTGCAATCTTAACAGACCATTTCCAACCTAAAACACCATCTTCTACAATTATTTCTTTTAAGGTTTTACCTTTTACTAATTCCATTACTATATAATATAGATTCTCTTCTTTTCCTACATCATAAACAGATACAATATTTGGATGTGTAATGCTAGCAGCAGCTTGTGCTTCTATGTTAAACCTTTTTACAAACTCTTCATCTGTAGTGAATTCATCTCTTAAAATTTTTACAGCTACATATCTATTTAATATTAAGTCTTTTGATTTATATACTGTTGCCATTCCACCGATTTCCTATTTTCTCAATTATTTGGTATCTATTACCTAATACTTTTCCTTCTATACCCATTTTTTGCTCTCTCCCATCTTAACATAGATTTTCTTATGTTCTTAATTAACATTAGACATTATAATTACACTTATATTGTCATATCCGCCAAGTTCATTAGCCCTTTTTATTAAATTACCACAAGCATCTTTTATATTTTCCTTTATTATTCTATAAATCTCTTCCTCTTGTATCATATTTGTTAAACCATCTGAACACATAAGTATTATATCATTTTCCAAAAATTCTTTTACAGTAATATCTGGTTCTATTTTATCCATACAACCGCAAAGCTTTTATAAGCATATTTTTTTTAGGATGATAAAAGGCTTCTTCTCTAGTTATGCTTCCATCTCTTACTAATGTTTCAACATAACTATGATCTGTTGTTATTCTTCTAATTATATTCTTTCTTATTCTATATATTCTACTATCGCCAATATGTCCTATGTATACTTTATCTCCATATTTTAAACATACTTCTAATGTTGTTCCCATTTGTTCCAGTTCTTGTTTTTCTTTTGATTTTTCGTATACTACTTCATTTGCATATTCCATAGCCTTTCTTATAAGTACTTGTATTTCTTCAGGATTATGATTTATTTGTTCAAAATTTTCTTCAATGTATTTTTTAGCAGATGTTGTAGCAAGACTACTTGCTATTTCTCCACCATTATATCCGTCCCATTCCATCTGCTAAAATACACAGCTGAATATCTTTTAACGATTCTGAAACATAAATAAAGTCTTGATTCATATTTCTTGCTTTACCTATATCTGTCTTTGCATCGACTAACATTTATCCACCTCTTTTTTTCTAAGTTGCCCACATGCTGCATCTATATCTGAACCCAATTCTCTTCTTATTGTAGCAACTATACCTTTTTCGTTTAAGTAATCCCTAAATTTTAGTATGTTTTCATTTGTACTTTTTGTATAATTTCCATTCTCTATCTTATTTATTGGTATTAAATTAACATGGCATAACATTCCTTTTAAAAGTTTTATTAACTCTTTTGCATCATCTAAATTATCGTTATTATCCTTTGCTAAAGCATATTCAAATGATATTCTTTTATTCGTTTTAGCTATATAATACCTACATGCTTCCATTAATTGCTCTATATTATATATTTTATTTACTGGCATCATTTGACTTCTTTTTTCATTATTTGCACTATGAAGTGATATAGATAATGTACATTGTAAATCTTCGTCTGCTAACTTATAAATTTTAGGTACTAAACCACTTGTTGAAATACTAATATGCCTTGCCCCCATATTTATTCCCTTTTGATTATTTAGTATATGTATTGCATTTATAACATTATCGTAGTTATCTAAAGGTTCTCCAATTCCCATAAATACTAAGTTAGATATTTTTATATTTTCATCTCTTTGAACTGCCAATAATTGCTCAACAATTTCTCCTGAAGTTAAATTTCTAGAAAATTTAACACCTGTTGATGCACAAAATTTACAACCCATTTTACAGCCTATTTGTGAAGATACACATATTGTAAATCCATGCTTATATTCCATAAGTACAGATTCTATTGCATTACCATCCAAAACATCAAACAGATACTTTTTAGTTCCATCTTTTGACTCCTGTTTTTTTATTATTTTAAATATATGTAAATCAAAATTCTCTTTTAATTTTTGCCTTAATTCTAATGATAAATTAGTCATATCATCAAAAGAAGTTACATTTTCAATAAAAATCCACTTAAATATTTGTTCTGCTCTATATGGTTTTTCACCCAACTCAATTAATATTTGTTTTAATTCATTTAAATTATAATCTTTTATATTTTTTTTCAAATATATCTTCCTTTATATACTTTTTAACGACTACATTGTATCATAACGGTTTTTATATTACAAGTTTTTGAAAAAAATATATAATAGTAAAAGTTACTACTACAAAAATTAAACTTTCTAATATATAAAAATACAAATCCTAACAGTTAGAATTTTTTAATTCAACTATTAGGATTCATTTTCTCTTGTTTTATTTTGTATAAATCTTCCAATACTAACTAAATTTAAATTACTTTCAATGGATTGCTTTCACTACCGTCCCCATTACCCAATTGACAATCCTTCGATAAAGTAATAACGGGTCTTACCCCTGCCATTAGACCAGTATCATTCACGTAAGCAGATGGTCTGGTACTTCGTAGTTGAAAACCAAATAAACTATCAGAAGCATTACAACCCAGCCAATCGGTGGTACGATGGCAGAACCTCTGTATAGAAAACGCACAATATGTTGATCTTTCAATAAAACGAGAAGCTAACCAATACATTTCCGGAATGTCGGATTCAACAATACCCAATAAATTCATTCTCTCGATGTCGTAACTAAAGTTCTTATCACTATCATATATCTTATTAACAAAAGATCCCTCCGAGTTTCCCTCAGGCTTTATCCCGAGATAAGTTATCATCATCAAAAAAATTATAATTAACACCATTAGGATTATTCGGATTACTTCCTACACTTCTTATCTTGTAATTTCCATCATCATCTTTATCCAATTTGCTTTTATCTGTAATTAACTCCTCACATTTTTTATTTAAATTTTCTATTGCATGATTATACGAATATATTGCTTTTTCCATACCTTCGTCGATAACTTTATTATTATTTACATCAGCAAGTTCCTCATCTTTTATGTTCAATGTATCCCAATCTATTTGACTGTCCTTGCATCCCAAAGTAACCTCATTTGCCTCTAAAGTATTAGCAGAAATTAATTGGATACCATTCGTAGTGTCATTATATAATACAATCCATTTCTTGCCATCATATTCTACATATTTTCCCAACATATCATTGTCATTTTGAACATAAGTAGGAACTATGTTGACTGTATTATATTCTTCCGTTTCATAACCAGTAACAGTATATCCACACTCAACTTTATATACTACAGAATTATATCTTATAAAAAATCCAAAATCATAACCATCTTCATAAGTTCCCCCAAGCTTTATAGTCTGACTAGCATTTTCTATTGTATCTTCTTCTGAAATGAATGGAGATTTACCATACCCATCGCCAGAAAGGATATCGCTAATCATAATTTCATCTAAAGGTCGTCCAGTTTCTTCTGAACCTAAAAAATATTTTCTTAATAAATTCAAATCTTCTTCTGATGGAAGTTCTCCCGTCTGCTCATTTTCGTTTTCTACATATGTTATTTTTCCAGTTTCGTCTACTGTAAATGTATTGCCTTTTGGACTTGTGTATGTTCCATTACCTCCTGTCCAATTTAATCCTTTTACATTTTCGTCTAATTTTGTATAATCTACCATTCCTTTGTCATTCATTGCTCCCACTACAGCTGACAATAATTGTTCTCTATCCGCTTCTTTTTGTGTTTGTTGTACTGCTGTTTTTGCTTTATTAAATAATCCTCCATTTAAAGCTACGTTTACTGTTACTGCTACTAGTATTAGCATTACTATTATTGTAATTATTAGGGCTATTAATGTAATTCCTTTGGGGTCAGAATTTAGTGTTTGGATTTTGGAATTTGGATTTTGATAAGCCTTTAAATAACCAGTAGTCCAAGGCACACCCCCTACATCTTTTGCATTTGCTTTGTTATGTTTTTTTATTTTTAATTTTAACATGTGTTTTTCCTCTCTTTCTTTTGTATTGTTTACATTTATTTTCTCATTTATGTGTATTATAAGTTATATATTTTTGTATGTCAATATATTTTTTGTTTCTTCTAAAAAGATATTATCACTTGTTATAGAAAAATATTTTTTTATTAAATAGGTTTCATTACAATATTCTCTAAAGTTATATAAAAAGAGAAGCAATTAGCAATACTCTGCCTTTTACTTCTCTTTTAATTTATTTTTTTATTAATTCAATCTTTTGTTCATTATCTAATTGCAATGTAATAGTTTCACTTTCGTTGTACATTGTCATATTAAATACTAATAATTGTTTATCTATTTTATCCATGTTTTCTATATCAAACATTCTCGCAGTATTTGAAAGTGTATATTCATTACCTTGACTATCTATTACTTTATAATTGTCTTTTTCAGATATGTATTTGCTTGAATTTATTACAACTCCAAGTCCACTGTTTGTTAGCTTTACATTTTCTATTATATTACTATTTGTTGCTTTATATTCTATAGTTTTTCTTTCTGATAATTGTTTTGATACATCAAATTCTAATTTATAATTTCCATCATATTCTATTGTTATTGGATTTCCTTGATTTACATTATATAATGTTATTTTATCAAAACTTACATATATTTTATTGCTTTTAGGAAAATCATTTGATGCTAAATGCATTACTTGTCTTAATGTATTTCCTTGTTTTTCAACTACACTCCAACGTTCTGACGTTAAGGCTTTATTTTTTGTCCAAATGTTTTGGTCTTCTGAATCTATATATATCTGATTGTTGTTTTCATCTGTAATTTGTAAATTAGTTACAGCTATACCTTCGTAATTATCTACGCTATCTTCTGTAACAAAATTGAACACTAAATCAAAGTTTATATCGTCCATCATTAAATAGTCAACTTTAAATTTAACTTTCTCTTGTTCTATGTAATCCATATTAATATTTTGAACATAATTGTTTTGAATTGCTGTTTGAATTCCTGTATCATCCATTCCTTTTATTTTAAATACTTCCGCTATTTTAACACCTGCATAAGTTACTCCACTTATAATACCTATTGCAAGTATAAAACTTGCTGCAACCTGTAATATTTTAGTTTTTGACATAGTTCTATTCATCTCCTCTTTTTCAAAGTTAGATATAGCAAGTTTAGTTTTTACTTTTTCTAGTATATTTTTATTATTCTCCATAACTATATCCCTGCCTTTCTAATTCTTTTTTTAGTTTTTTTCTTGTTCGATATAACCTAGATTTTACAATAAATTCTGAAATTTCTAATTGGTTTGCTATTTCTTTTATTTTTTTAGAATTATAGTAGAATAATATAAATATTTGTTTATCTTGCAAAGATAATTTTTCTAATTCTTTTTCAATAGTTTTTTGTATTTCTAAATCTTCATAAATTTTACCTATGCTTATTTTATCTAATAACATATTTTCGTAATCTTCCAAATTGTAGTCGATTTGTAGCTTTCTAAACCTTTCTTTCATCAGATTTTTGGTAATTCCAGATAAATAAAATTTTATTTCCCTTGTTTTATCAAATTTTTCTCTGTTTTTCCAAAATATAAAAAATGTATCTGCTATAATTTCTTCTATATCTTCCGTTTGAAGCTTATTTCCTGATTGATTTAAAATTACTGTATGTAAATATTTGCTGTACTTATTTATTATATCTTCTAATGTTATATCTTCGTCTTTTTTTAGTCTTTCATCATACATTTAGATCTAAATCTCCTTATATAAGATATCTTCATATTACTATTGTCATTTTTTTATAAAAGGTTACAATTAATTTAATATTTTTTGTTTTCAAGTTCTATTATTATTTCTTCTCCATTAAATTCAAAAACTAGTTTTAAGTTATCTGTTGCATTGTATTTTGTTAAATTAAATGTTTGCCAATGTCTAAACATGCCATTTAGCATTTGATTATATCCACCATCACCATCACTATTTTGTGTAGGATAAAATTTCTTACCTTTGCTATTTTCTACATACTCATTTTGTATAAGGATATTTCTAACAGAATGTGTATTACTAAAAAATTCTTCAATTTTTCTTTGTTTTTCTTCCTCACTATCTCTTGATGTATATACAGGGTCCCCCCATTTTGTTATCCACTCAATTTTCATTGCTGTATTTGATACTTCTGCTTTTGTAACAACTAAATCATCTCTTGAGCAATTCTTAACACTATATACAATTTTTTCTCTATTGTATATTTCTTCTGATAAATCTACTTTTAAATTCCATTCTCCCTCTACTACGGTTTGTTCAAAAGTATTTTTATTTTTAAGTATTATCTTATCAAAATTTATAAACAACTTTTTGCTCTTAGGAAAATTATCTGAGTAAGTTGTATACATATATTCAATAGTTTTATCGTATTTTGATATTATTTCTCCTTTGTAAGCGCCTCCAGAGTATGCTATATTGTTATATGATTTTTCCATATTGTTTTCTTTGCAAAATTCTTCGTATTTTTCTGGGCTTTCAAATTCTGCAACTATAAATCTATTTTCATCATCTGTTATTATTAGGTTAGGAAAATCAATGTTATATAAATCCTCTATATTTTCAATTTCTGGAATTTCTAAATTAAATATTATAGATAAATTGTAATCATCCATTAATATCTCTGAAACTTTAACATTTGTTCCATTAGAACTAATGTACTTCATTTCGACATCTTGTACATAGCCATTATCTATTGCTTCTTTTATTCCTTCTCTTGAATCATTTTTTAATAAATAATTTATAAATGCTGAAATATTTTTTGAGAATAATATTGAACTTACTAATATTGTTACTAATAGAAAACATGCTACTAATTTTAGAATTTTAAATTTACTATTATTTTCTTTATTAAGAGCATTTTTTATTATATCTTCATATTCTTTAGGTTTATCTATTTCTTTAGTAAATGCTTCTCTAATTTTTTTTTCTAATATATCTTCCATATTATATTTCTCCTTTATAATTATTTTTAATTTTTGTCTTTGCCCTTGCTATTCTTGTTTTTATTGTATTTTCATTTGTTTTTAAAATCTTACTTATTTCTTTTGTTGTGTATTCTTCAAGATAATATAGGGTCATGGCAATTCTCTCATCATAATCCAAACTTTTAATTATAAATTCAAAATTCAAATTATCATCCGAATAATTATTACTATCATCAGCTTTTATATTGTCATTTAAAGATACCATATCTGCTTTTTTACTTTTATATATATCATTACACTTGTTTATAAGAATTTTTATAATCCAAGTTTTAAAATATTTTTCATCTCTTAATTTATGTAATGATTTAAATGCGGAAAGTATCGTTTCTTGCACCGCATCAAAAATATCCTCATTATTATTTAATCTTACTCTAGCTATTTTATATAGTTCATCTTCTATGTTTAAAATTAAATCAGTAAAGGCTTGTTTATCTCCTTTTTTTGCTTTATATATTAATTGATTCATTTTTATCTCCTTATTTTTTATTATTTACATTATATTAGACTAATAAATTATACAAAATAGTTTCATATTTTTCTATTCAATAAAAAAAGCTATGCAAGCAATAGAATACACAAAAAAATAGTAAGAATTTAAGTAAATTTTTTGATAGTATAGATGAAATGTTTGAAGAGTTGGATAAATGGTGCTAAAAGTTAGATATAGCACCCAATTTAAATATGTTGTTCAATTGTTAGCCAAAAAAACTTTACCTGCTAAATATAAAGATTATTATTTAACAGGTAATTACAAATCATTAATTAAATTATAGCTTATCAAATTGTGGTAAGGTTTGTAATACTGCTAAAATTGTTACTGTAATTAACTCTCTTTCCTTCATATCTAGTTCATCACTACTATGAAATACATCTCCAAATATAAACCTTCTTAAAACTTCCATAAGTTCATGGTCTATTTCTGTATTTGCATCTGGCAATTCTCCAAATAATTTGTTAAAAACTTCTTTACTTTCTTCAAAACGATTCATTTTTTATTTCTCCTTCTTCTGACACTTTGTCAGTATCATAATATACCGCTTCTGACACAATATCAATACTTTTTTTTATATTTTTATAATTTTTCCGGTAATTTTTTAATCTGACTAGTAACCTAAATTATGGTATAAATACTATATGGTTATATTTTTTTGGGAAATATTTCGTTTGACAAATTTATAATTTTTTGTTAAAATTTTACTGTTAAAAAAATTAAAAAGATGACACATGTAGTGCTTTGCACGTAAATCTGATAACAGAGCTTTTTATGTTAGAAATTTA
>CANQYS010000022.1 GCA_947628115.1 uncultured Clostridia bacterium
AAGTCCTCAACTTTTAGGAACTTTCTTTAATACAATCATTTTTTTACTAAAGTAGATTTTACTTTAAAAACTAACCTGAATTTTTTCGTTTGTACTTATTTTAGCTTAGTTGGCGTCAGATATTTCCATTTTATTTTTTACTAAAATTAACTTAGGAATGAAATACTTTATATTACATAAAAAGTTGATTTTTTTATTAAACTAAAATTTTTTACACAAAAATTCCAGCGATTACTCACTGGAATTTTTGCTTTCGAGGTTCTATTCTAGGAAATCCTCTTTTATGTTTTTGTCGTAAATTTTTAATTTTTTATACTAATTTATCTCCTGAAATATTTTTAATTTCATGTTGATAACTTTTTTGTGTTTTTTTATTCTTACAGTTTGAACATCTTTCAACTAGTGAATTTTTCAAACATTAATTGTTATTTATAATTTCTTCTTAAATATTTTATTTTATAAATTCATTTAAACCTTCAAGGTTATGTATAGTTTTTAATTTTTCTTTATCATGTTTAAATTTTTTCTCTGCAATTTTTTGAATTCTAGGAATATTCTCTTTAGTTTTATCATCTAATAATTCCTCAAATAGCCAACCATATATAAGGCAACGTTTTATTTCATTTTTAAAATCTTGAACATTTCCTCTAAAACCTGCCAACATTCTACCTGGACATTGCTTTGGATTCTTCTGTTGTTCAGTGGTTCCAAATCTCCTTTGTATTTCTTTATGCGTTATAACATTTTCTAATGGTATATTATGCTTTAACATTAAAGTTGCTATTAATTTTGCCTGATTATGTGTAGCATATTCATAATTTACGCCTTCACAAATCAATCTTTCTATACCTATGCTGTTATGATTCCCAAATTCTGTTCCAGTATGACATGTTGCAATATCATCTTCAATAAATTGATATATCTCTTCATCTCCAACTAAATAATGATATCCTATTGTACTTCCACTTTTGCCATCTGCAATTATTTTATCTGCATATCTTTTCATATTAAAATTTTGGGGAGAACGGCCCGTTCCTAAAGACACTTCGTGTATGACAATATATGTAGGTGTTTGCGCACCTATTTTATTAGTTGAGCTATTATCTAATAATTTTTTAGTTACTTTTACTGAAATATTTTCTTTAGGAGGTCTTTTATATAAATGCATTTTTTTATTCATATATAACTCATCTCCGTTAGCTCAATCTTATGTAAATATTTTATCATATTTTACATAATTTTTCAATTGATTATGTTGATTTATTATTGTTTCTCATATTAACTTTTTTTATCTCTTTTTCATATTTTATATAAATAAAGGGGGTTTTCAATATGGATTGTAATTTAGATAATAATGCTAAAATGTACTTACAAAGATTTGATAAAATTTTATGCACTATGGCTTGTAAAATGCTTTCAAAATCGCCAACTAATAGTATTACTTTAGATTTTATAGAATGTATGATTCCCCATCACCAAGCAGCTATATATATGTGTCAAAATTTATTAAAATTTACTTTTTATAGGCCTTTGCAAGAAATTGCGCATGGCATCATTAGAATGCAAACAAGAGGAATTGAACAAATGCGTGAGATTGCTATGACTACTAAATGTCTTAATAATACATGTAGAGATGTAAATATGTATTTTAGTAAATATAGAGAAATTACTGAAAATATGGTTTGTAGAATGAGATCTGCTCCAAGATGTAACAACATAAATTTAAACTTTACTAATGAAATGATTCCACATCATGAAGGTGCAATAGAAATGTGTAATAATCTGCTTAAATATCCTATTGATAAAAGATTAGACGCAGTTGCAAAAAATATAATTGCTGAACAATCGAGAGGTGTTAAGCAGTTAAAAGAAATTCAAAATAATTTATGTAGTAAATAACAGATTTTTAATTTTTATTTCAATCTTATACTCCCACCTCTTTTACGTCGTTAATGTACATTATTTGATATTTTTTTACTTTTATCGTCATATTATGATAAAATATTTAAAGTGATAAAAAAGTGATAAATTTTATCACTTTTTATTTCCAATTTCATACAAAAAAGGAGATATATTTTATATGGCGAATAAAACCAATTTTTCAGTAAATGGAAAACATTACTACAGAATTACCAAAACTATTGGGAGAAAATCTGATGGTACTCCTATTAGAAAAGCATTTTATGGCTACGGAATGAAGGAAGCAAAATTAAAGGCAGATAAATACATGAATAATTTAAAGACTGGACTTATACTTAATAATGGTAAAGTTTTAACAGTTAATATGCTATTACCAAGATGGCTATTTTCTGTAAAAAAAATTGAACTAAAACCTTCTTCCTTAGATTCTTATGAAAGTACCTATAGAAATTACATAAGAGAAAATTTAATCTCAGATTTGCCTATAAACGAAATTAAAAGTTTAAAAATACAAGAATATTATAATGAATTAATTAAAAAAAATGTGTCGATAAATACTGTTAAAAAAGTACATAAGTTATTAAGACAGTTTTTTCGCTATGCAGATAGAGAAGGCTATATTATTAAGAACCCTTGTGCTAATGTAACTCTCCCTAAAATTAGAAAGGAAAATGCTCAAGCTATTATACAAAACAAAAAAGTAAAATTTTCATATTTTAACGAAAATGAAATAGAAAATTTAAAAAAAGTTTTTAAGAATAACAAATATGAAAAAATCGTACTTTTCGCTTTAGGTACAGGCATGCGTCAAGGAGAAATTTTAGGATTACAATGGAGTGATATAGATTTTAAAAATAGGGAAATTCACGTTCTTCATAATCTTAATACTTCAGCTGATATTTCTGAAATTGGGAAAAGAACATATGTTACTTTACTTCAAGAACCAAAAACAGAAAATTCAATAAGAATTATACCTATGTCTAATTCGATATATCAATTATTAAAGAGTCTCCCCCACATTTCCAATTTTGTATTTTGCAGAGAAGATGGCAGATATGTTAGTGCTAAACATTTGCAATCTGTATGGAGAAAAACTTTAATTAAAGAAAATATTCCATTTAGAAAATTTCATGATTTACGACATACCTTTGCTACAATGTTATTAACACATGGTGCTGATTTGATTACAGTTAAAGAATTATTAGGTCACAGCAGTGTTAAAATTACAGAAATTTATTTAGATGCATTGCCAAAAACTAAGAAAGAAATCATACATAAAATAGACTTCCTATTAAAATAAGAAGTGATAAATAAGTGATAAATAATGAAACCCAACTGTCGCAAGCAATTCAAAGCTTCGAAATTTTGCTTTTTTTGACACATTTAATTCACAACTATAAAATTAACTTTTAATTTCTTCCAGACCCAGAAGTTCAAGAATATACATTAACGGTTAATGAAAATAATATAATCAATAATGTTAATAAAGATTCAAGCAAGGTAAGAGTAGAAACAGAAGCCTCTAATGCAGATAGGACATTAAAATTAGTAGTAGAAACAAATGCAGAAGGAAAAGCTTTAAATGATGGGGAAAAAATAACATTATTAGATGATGTAAAATATGAAAAAGATAAAGTTGGAGAAACATTTAGTGTTGCAAGTAACAAAGTAACTGAATTAATTAATGCCGGATATACAAATGGTGCTGTTACAGCAAAACTATACCAAAAAGAAGGTATGAAATATACAGAAGTAGGAATATATACATTCTACGTACGTACAATAGATCCAACATCAATAGAAGCACATGCTACACGTGATATAGGAACATACGAAGCTAGTTTATCTTTAGATGCATATGGAGAAACAACTGTAACAAAAGTATATTTAGAAAAAGTTGATTATGACGAATCTGCAACTGTTCTTAAAGATAGTGTTGCAAACAGAGGAATAACATTTGATGAAAATGGTAATCTACCAAGCGAACTAAAATCATTTGATTTAACAAATAATAAATTAGAAGATAAAGTAGTATATTCTGGAACATCAGAATTAACAACAAATACAGCTTATGATGTTTATTATGTTGTTGAAGATGCTTATGGAAATAGATCTAAAGTATATGGACCTGTTACTATAACAAAAGATACTCCATTAAGTGAAGCAGTTGAGATTGAAAAAGTTGAATTAACAGACTTTACAAAAACTGCATTTGATAGTGCAAGTGTAACAGCAACATTAGCAAAAAAGAGTGATGGGACAGTAGTAACAGCAAAAGATAAAACATTTAGAATAACAATAACAAGAGATGGTATGCCAGTTGTTGAGAAATATTGGAAAGTTAGTGGAGATTCAGCTACACCTACCTGGAAATTGACTACTCTTGGTGCTAATTCTTCTGTATTAAATATACCAGGAAAATATCAAGTAGTAATGTATGTATTAGGAAATGAAGAAACACCTGATTCAGAAGTAGCTAAATCAGAAGTAAGAGAAGTAAAAAAATTAGATTCAGTTGATGTTCAATATAATTCTGATACTAAAACTGATACTAAAAAATTAGTTATTGGTGGAAACTATGAAGTTGGAGAAGAAGTAGGAAAGATAAAAGGATATAAACTTGAATTAGTAACAATTAATGCTGACGGAACAGAAGATCCAGTTACAATTAGTAACTTGAGTAACCCCGTTACAGATAAAGAATTTACAGTAGAAATGGGAAATAGCGAAAGCTATGATGTTGATTCTAAAAAGTTAACATTAAAATATAATACAGTTTATAAAGCAAAAGTAACAGTAGTTGCAAGAGATAATCAAATGGCTGAATTAAATTCAGATCTAGTATTATCAACAGGTTTCTTTGAACTACAAGCTTCTGCTGTAACAATTGATACAAATAAAACAACAGATACATCTATAACATTACAAATCGCAAGTTTAATAAATATAGTTGGAAATGATACAACATATACAGTAGAAGTATTAAAATTAAATCCAAATTACAAATCTGATAATGAAACACCTACAGAAAGCAAATACGTATCAACAGGAGATATGAGAGAAAATTTAGAACCAGAAAGAGTTGCAAGTAAAGATATTATAGTTATTGATGACTTAGATCCAGATACAACATATTCATTCAAAGTAACTGTAAATGTAGGAGATGCAAAAGGATATGTATTAGCTAGCAATCTAGGTTCTTTTGAAGAAACAACATTAAAAGCTTTACCAAGTTTAACAGATTTAACAGTTGTAGAAGGATCTGAAACAAGTAAAGGTCAAATAGCTAAACTTGACGATGGTAGTGTAAGTATTGGCGGAGTAACTATAGCAGCAAGTGATATAGAAAAATATCCAGCAGACTTAGCAGAAGTTGTTGAATTATTAGAAACTGATTTAAAAATTGGCGATGTATTTACATACGATAATAATGGATTAATAGTTAATATAGGCGATAGATCAACAGATAGAGAATTTTCTAAACAAGAAAAAATTACTGTTGAAGGAAATGGTTTCTCAAGAAAATTAACTGTTAATGGAAGTGTTAAAGAATTAACATTAAAAGGAAATGCAGAATTTGATTTAACTGAAAGTACTTTAACTGATGTTGTAGTAAGATTAGAAAATGGTGTTAGTGTATTAGTAAATAATGGAACAAAATTAACAGTTGTAGCAAGAACAACAAATACAGTAATAAATGGTATTACAGTTTCTTCATTACTTGAAACAGAATTAGAAGTAACAAGTACTTCAACACCAGAAATTACAGTTAATACAACTGCTGATACTCAAAATAATGACTTAACATTTAATGCTCCAGAAGGATTAAAACTTGTATTTGTAAGAAATGATCACACATCAACTCAAACAGGATCTGTAACAGTTACAGCAGGTGGTTCTGTGTCAATCTCTGGTAATGAAATGGATATTACAGGAGCTGTAAGTGTTGATACATCAGCAGCAACTGGAGATTATACAATCCATATGCAAGATTCAAATATACAAGGAACAAGAACACTAACAGTTTCTGGAACACCTATAGTACATGCAAGAGTTGCTGAAGTTGCACCATTTGAATTAGCAGAATATACAGGTGATGAGGAAAAAGGTATAGAAATTAAAGAATATACAGTTGAAGATGATTTAATAAAAACAATTTTAGCTGCTGAAAAACAAGCAGGTGGAAAATATGAAGATTACACAGAAACAGTTGATAAAGATGAAATACTTAAAGCTGAAATAGTAGAAACACTAAACACATATTTAGGAAAATTTGGAATACCATTAGATGCTGGAGTAACAATTGATATCAATAAAGGTGCAGATAATGCTATATTTGATTTTTCTGGTGCAACAAAAGATATTAAAAATCTTGTTATTAAAGGATTAAAATAGTAAATTAAGAATTTCTTCTTTATATACAAAAAGGGGCTTTGAGCCCCTTTCCATTTTATATATAATTATTTAAGTCCTTCAACTGTAACTGAATCTAATGTAACTTCTGAACCTTTAGGTAATGTTATTGTAACAGATTCTTGATTAGCGCTAACTCCTGAAATTTTAGCACCTATATTCATTAAACCTGAACCAAATGCATTAAAGTAATCTACTAATTGTTTTAGTTCTTCTTCGCTAAGGCTTTTAACATCTGATTGAGATAAAGCACCAGTTGTTTCACCTGTTGAGTCTTTAATTGCAGTTCCTTTGTCTTTTAATTCTTTTAATTGTTCAAATGTATATGGTAAAATTTCTTTATTATTTAAAGCTATTGGAGATGTTAATTTAGTTCTTGCTTTTATTTGTTTTCCTGTGGCTGTTTTATCTGTTGTAACAGTAACTTCTTTAGCTCCTGTTAATGTTCTACCTGAAATGTCAATACTTCCGTTTGTTGTAGAAACTGAAACATCTGCCCCTACTGTTGCTTTATCTTTAGTTCTAATAATTACATCTGCATTTGATTCAACTGTAACTTTTCCTAATTGGTTTTCGCCAATTGTTGCATCTCCAGCAAATTCAACTATTAATTTCTTTCCTGATTTATTATTAATTGTTATTGTATCATTTCCAACTTCATTTATAGTTAAAGCTCTATTATTATTGCCATCATTGTAAACTGTAACATTTAATGTTGCAGAAGAACTTATTTCTACGTCATCTATAGTAGCTGTAGAACCAGCATTAATACTTACATTATTAATTTTTTCATTTTGTAATGAAATATCTGTTTTAACTTTTACACCATTCTCTAATGTAAATTTAGATGTAGATTCTTTATTAACTTTGAATAATCCTCCATTTAAGATAACTTCCTTAGCATTATCTGTTACAGCTTTGATGTCTTGTTCATAATTATTTCCAATTATTTCAACTACTCTTCCTCTTGCGTTTATTTCTCTATCTTTTCCATTTGTTGCAACTTGAGCAGGTTTAATTGTTACTTTTTCTTTTGTTACAGAAACTATAGTATCTCCATTATTTAGTGAATTAACTAAATTTACAGCAAAATTATCTTTTAAAATACTATTTGGATCATAATACTTATTAAAGTTAACTTTTTCTATTTTTTCACCATTTACTAATAAATCTAAAACACTTGCTCCAATTCCATTATTATTAGTTTTTGTTTCATCACTCACTGGTTTTACAACTACTCTTCCTTCTATTGAAGGTAAAGTTTTTAATGTTGATTTTTCAGTTGCTTCTGATATTTTGCTTCTTCCTTCTGCTTCATTTCCATCTATATGAACGACTAAAACAAATTTATATTCTGTATTTGGTTTTAATCCATCAATTAGAATTTTTCCACTTTCGTCAACTGTTACATTTTCTCTTACACCTTCTCTTGCAAAATGTTCTTCAGCAGTACTTGAAGATGTTTTGCTCCAAACTTCTACATCATAGGTTACTTCATCTCCTAATGCTTTTAATTTAATATCTGTTGCAGTAGTTAAAGGTAATTTCATAGATGTATCAGTTATATCTGTAGGCGTTACATTTGTAATAACTAAGTTAAAGTAATCCTTTTCTGTTTCAGTTTCTTTTGAAGCTTTTACTTTTCCTTTTGAACTATTTGCAGAAATTACAGCTTTATAACGTGTATTTTCTTCTGCTGCAAAAGAATCAACTTCTGTTATTTTTATTTCTGTTAATGCTTTATCTACGATATTTTTTGTTTTTGTAGGATTTCCTGCATAATCTTTTGTAACAGGATTATATTTATATATTTTTATTGTGTATCCGTTAAAAGCTTCATTTTCTGCATCAGAATATTCATCCCACTTCAAATATACTTCATCTGTTTCTTCATCTGTTTCAAAATGAATACCTGTAACTTCAGCTAATTGTGATACTTCAAATTCAACTGGTTCTGTTTCATCAGAAGCTTTTGATGCTCCATCTTTACCACCTTTTGTTATAACAGTTACTGTATATTTTCCACCTTCAGGTATGTTATCTGTTATATCTTTTCCACTTGTTGCATCGGAACTACTAGCATCAACTTCAGCTACTACTTCTTCATTTTCATTATATATTGTTATAGTATATCCTCCAACTGTACTATGTTCTGTTGGTTCTGTAAATTTAACTTTTATTTGATTATCTGAACTATCATCTACAACAACATCTGTAACTTTTTCTTCTTGTTTTGCAGATGAATCTTTAGGAACTACAGGTGTATATGCTACTGTTGATTGATTTCCTACAGCATTTTCTACTACAAAATTTACTACATATTTAGTATTATTAGTCAAAGCATCCCAATCTAATACTGCATCAAATTTATTGTTTTCAACTGTTGCTGTTTTTACGTTATTATCTCCAGTAACTTCAACTGCAGTTGATTTTTCAGTCTCACTTATTACATAATATACTTTTACTATATCTTTTCCTGGTTTCGCTTCAAATTTTAATCCAGCTTGTTCTGTTCCTTCACGGCTTGCACTTATTTTAACAGCTTCTGGACGAATTGTATTTATTGTTATTGTTGTTGTTCCAACAATTTCGTCTGAATCTTTTCCTTTTAATACTAATGTTACTTGTTGTTCTTTTTCTTCACTATCTGCACCTATTGCTGTAACTATTGATGAAAGATTTACAGAAATTTCTCCTGATTCATCAGCATATTGAGCTATTTTTAGATCGCTTGTTGTGATTGATTGTTCTTTACCATCTTTATCTATATAGTATAGGTCAAATTTTGTTTCTTTTTCTACCCTTCCGTTTTTTGATTTTATATTTATTTCACTTGTTTCTTTATTAGTATCATTTACAATATTGTTTCCATTTACTGTAAATAAAAAAATATCTTGAACTTCTGGATCTGGTACCTCTGGTGGATTGTTTATAGGTGTTGTATTTGTTTCAACCATGTATTGTTGTATATAAAGTGCATCTGCAGATGTTATTTTTCTTTCTTTTGCACCTGCTTCACGGTCTACATCTGCTGCTTCTTTTTGTATTGAATCTAATGATGCCTCTCCTACTAAATATTTTTGTATTTCTAATGCATCTGCAGAAGATACGTTACCAGATTTATTAACATCTCCATATATAACAACTTTATATTGTGTTCCATCTTTTACTTGGAATACTGTTCCTGTAGTTATATTATAATCTTCTGAATAGATTGTTTTTCCTTCAATTGATGTTAAGTCATAATCAGTTTTTAAATCTTTGACTGTTACTCTATCAGTTGCACTATTTAGTATATATGCTGCTATGTTTTCATCTGCTACTAAAGAACCATTTTTGAAATTTCCATATTTAGATGTATAAGCATCAGATGCGAATGTTGTTCCCATTATTCCTGTTGTTAGTGCTCCTACTAATGCCAAAGATGATAAGATTTTTAATTTTTTCAATTTTCATTCCCCCTAAGTTTTATCCTTTTTTTAGAAATGTACATTATTTAATGTACTTTCCATTTGTTCTTTTAATTAATCCAATCATTTTGCATAAAATGAATTATTTTTTTATTTTCATAACGATTAAAGAAACTACTGCTAAAGCTAAAACTGAATAAGCAACTATATAAGCTGGTGTGCCAGTTTTTGGAGTTTCATCTTGTTCTCCAGCTGGTTGTTGTTGTTCTTCAGCTGGTTGCTGTTGTTCTTCAGCTGGTTGTTGTCCTTCTCCTGGTTGTTGTTGTTCTCCACCTGATGGTTGTTCTGCTTCTTTAATTGTTACTTTTACTTCACTATTGTCAAGAGTATCTTTTGTATTTGTATCAAAAGATCCATCTTCGATTGTGAATACTGCTTCACCTGCAGCTTTTGCTTTAAATTTTAATGTTACATATGTTAATGTTGCTTTTGCCTCGTCATCTGTAGCATATGCAGTAACTATAATTAATCCGTTATCTTTTTTTACTGCTTTTGCATTAAAATTTGCTTGATTGTCGAATTCTGCTCCTACATATTCAACTAAATTTGTGTTATAATGTACTCTTGAGTCTACAGAACCTGATGCTTTTACTCTTATTGTAACTGATACATCGCCATTTACGACTGCATTCTCACTTCCTTCAAAAGTTGCAGCATTAACGCTACCCATCATAGCTAATAAAGCTATTGCTAAAATTGTTAAGATTGTTAATGTTTTTTTCATTTTTCCTTCATTCCTTTCTTTTCTTTCGTATGGTATATTTTTCACCATACAATTATTTTAATTTAAAATTTTAAAAATTTAAAAATTTAAAAAATTGATAACTAAATTTTAATATTTGTGGTGCATTTTATACGCTTTATATTAATCTAATAGCTTTTCCTGGACTGCAAGTACTGATTGTTTGTTGTTTTTACACCATTGTTTTTGCTCTGATCAAGATATATTTTCAGAAATACAAGTGTATGTATCATATATTTGGTACTTCACTTTTATTAATTGTATAGGAAGTGTCCTAACTTACATTTCAGTAATTTTATATGTAATTTTAATTATGTCTACAGATTAAAAATCTTTTGGTTTCTTTAGGTCTTATACATACCATTTTTTGATTTCTTTAGTATATCAAATGAATTTGTTTTTGTATACTAAAAGTGACCCATTCTTCAATTATAAAATGACCCAATTTTCGTTTGACGAATACAGTATTCACCTCCCTTTACAATTTAATCTTTTCTAGATTTCTTTATCTATTTTAGATTATCTTCGATTATTTTAACCCATCTAAAGTTAAATGTCAATAACTTAAATCAGATTATTTTAAAATATTTTTATAAACAAATTTTTCATTGCCAATGCAACAACTTTTTTTCTAAAAAATGATGTCTTTATAAATGTCCTGTCTACTATTCATCTGTTTTTTTACATTTCAATTAAACTTTCATGGATTGTAATTTTTTTATATAAAGTTAATCTATAAAATAAGACATATAAAAATAATTTATTTTATATGCCATATTTCTAATAAATTTTTATTTAAAAATTACTATATTAATTCTAAAGTCCTATAAAAATCGCAGATATAATTTTATTTTTGTAAACAATAAATGTTACTGTTTCTGTCTCATCTATTTCATTGTCATCATTATCTTTTGGTTTAGCTATTATAGAAATTTCAACATCAACTGCATATAAATTTTTTCCCAATTTATCAACTGCTTTAAATTTTTCAATTTTTAATTTATATGATTCATATTCATCTTTTATATTATCAAAAGATGAATTCATAATTTCTTCCCAATAATCTTTTTCATCTTTTATTTCATTTTCATCAACATTTCCATAATCATTTATAAAAGTATTATAATTATCTTCTGAAAAATTATCTTTATCATAAAATTCCCATGCACTTTCTCCTGTAAAATCCATACTTTCTATTATTTTTGAAGTATCTTGTTTATTCATTCCACTTACGTATTGTTTTATTACCTTTTTTGGTCCTCCTCCAAATATTGCAACTAAAATTACAATAATTAATACTATAATTCCAATTACAAGAATACATTTTTTAAAATTGATTTTCTTTGATCTGTTTTTTACTTGTTGTTTTATCTCTATTTTGTTTTCTTTTCCCATAAAAATTTCATTCCTTTCTCGCTTCGTTCACAAGCCAAATATAGAAATAGATGTCTTGAACTTAAAGCATATTTTTATATGTTTTATACTAATGGAAAATACTTTACTACAAAACATAGTAGAAAAATTTACAGATTTTTTCTGATATATTTACATTTTTCATAATAATACTATTTTAAGAAGTATATTCTTCCTTTTCGTATAAATACCTTATGTTATTATCATAACATAACTTTTAAATAATGACAATAATTTATAAAAGACTTAAATTTTATTTTTAAAAGCCATGCTGATTTTAGTTAGATAGTTTAGGTTTAATAGGCTACTTACTATTTTTATGATATTTCTTATAAATTACTCATTTTATATAGTAATCTCTCGTTTAGCTATTTTTTTGCAAAATATCGGTCATGCGAAACAAACAATATAGTTCCAGTATATTCTTCTAATGTATCTTCTAATATCTCTCTTGTAGAAATATAAATGGCAATAATAAATTTCCAGTTTATTATGCACATAATTCTTCCAATATTTGGATGGTGCTTTTATATTTAAACATAGCTCTTGGATAATTATTTATCCAATTTTCTACTTGTTTTACATATTCATCTGATATTAACGTTATATCTGTTCCTTTTGGTATAAATCTTCTTATTAATCTATTTCCATTTTTATTACTTCCTCTTTCTCCTGAACAATATGGATGTGCATAATATACTTGTGTTCGTGGTCCTTTTTTCTTTTATTATATGATTTTTCTAAGCTTCTCCAATTTCTAAATTCTCCTCCATTATCAAATGTTATTGTTTTGAATTTATTTTTAAATTCTTTTTTATATTCTTTTCAAGCATATCTAATGCTTTGGCCACCTCTTTTGCTTCCTTACTTGCTATCTTTATTATTATTTCTTCTCGTGTTTTTCTTTCTGTCATCGTCAGTAGTACAGAACCTTTTTTCCTTTTCCCTACTACTAAATCTCCTTCCCAATGTCCATATTCACTTCTTTCATTTGCTTCTTTCGGTCTGTAATCTATACTTTTCTCTGGTGGATTTTTTTCACATATGCTACATCTGCACTATATACACATATTTCAATTAAATCTGTGGTTAAATTTTTTACTAGTCCTCTTTTTATTTCGTTTCGTATTGTTTTTTCTGTTCTATCTAAAAGATTTGCAATTTCTATCTTTTTACGATGCTCTCTATTAAACCACCTTTCAATTGATTGCCTTTCACTATACTCTAAATGTCTACCTTTTTTACTTTTTGTGTTATTATTATCTTGACACATAATTAAACCTTCTTTCAATGTTTGATTAGACACCAACATTGTATCATAAGTTTTAATTATGTGTCTTTTTATTTTCTTAAAAACGGTAATTTAATTTTACCATTTATATATTTTTTATTATTTCATTCTACCCTATCTAACTGCTGTTTTATATGAGATTTTTCCAAATCTTATTTCATTAATTTTCTTTTGCGCTTCCATTATAAATATTGGTAATATAGAAATAATAATTGTATACACCCACTGATTATAATTTAAAGGAACTACATCAAATATTTTTGCAATTTGTGGTATTACAACTACTAACACTTGTAACAATATTCCTAATAGTACTGCACCAATTAAATATAGATTTTTAAATAGTCCAATTTTGAATATTGATTCTTCACTTCTTATATTAAAACTATGCACAAGTTCTAAAACGCTTAATGCAACAAATGCCATTGTTCTTCCGTACTTTTAATCCATATAAATTATTTCCTAAACTGAATATAAATAAAGTAAGTATACCTATCATTGTACCTTCTATAAATATTTTACCCCACAATCCATCTGCAAAAATACCTTTCTTAGGATTATTCGGTTTTTTACTCATTATATTTTTATCTATAGGTTCTAATCCTAAAGCTATTGCTGGAAAAGAATCTGTAACTAAATTTGTCCATAATAATTGTATTGCTAAAAGTGGAGTATCTAGTCCCAATATTAGTCCTAAAAATATTGCTACAATTTCTCCTATATTTGTTGCTATTAAAAAATGTATTGCCTTCTTTATATTTTCGTATATGTGTCTTCCTGTTTTTACAGCTTCTATTATACTTACAAAATTGTCATCCACTAAAATCATATCAGATGCATTTTTTGCAACATCTGTTCCTCCGTTTTCCCATTGATACACCTATATCTGCATTTTTTAATGCTGGTGCATCATTTACTCCGATCTCCCGTCATTGCAACTATATTACCGTGTGTTTTGAAATGCCTTTACAATTCGTACTTTATGTTCTGGAGATACTCTTGCAAATACAGAATATTTATTTATATTTTTTTCTAGTTCATCTTGTGGAATTTTATTTAGTTCTTCTCCCGTAATTGCTATATCACCTAGTTTTAATATTCCCAAACTTTTTGCAATAGCTTTTGCTGTATCTATATGATCTCCTGTTATCATTACTGTTTTTATTCCCGCTTTGTTACAAGTATATACAGCTTCTTTTACCCCTTCTCTTGGCGGATCTATCATTCCAATTAATCCTACAAATATTAAATTATTTTCTAATTTATTATCTATTTTATTTGGAAGTTTTTCTAAATCTAAATAACTTACTGCAATTACCCTTAGTGCATCTTTTGCCATTTTTTCATTCTTTTTAAGTATTAATAATTTATTGTTATTTGTTAATTCTTCTATTTGACCATTTACATATACTTTATCGCATTTTTTTAATAGTACATCTGGAGCACCTTTTGTTATAATTCTGTATTTACTTCCTATTTTGTGAATTGTTGTCATAAGCTTTCTTTCTGAATCAAATGGTATATCATTTATTCTTTTTTCTTTTTTATATATTTCATCTTTGTTTTCTCCTAATTCTATTGCTTTATTTACAATAGCAACTTCTGTTGGTTCTCCTTCTGCAAATATCTTTCCATCTTTGTATACAATATTGCAATCTGTGCACATAGAAGCTAGTTTTAAAATGTAATTTTTATCTGCTTTACTATTTATTCCTTCTATTTCTACTACCTTCATTTTATTTTGGGTTAGTGTTCCTGTTTTATCTGAACATATAACAGATGCACTTCCTAACGTTTCTACTGCTGGTAATTTTCTAATTATACTATTTCTTTTAGCCATTTTTGTAACACCAATTGATAGCATAATTGTAACAATTGCAGGAAGTCCTTCTGGTATTGCAGCTACAGCAAGTCCTACTGAAGTCATAAATATTTCATTTACTGATATTTTTTTGAATAACCCAATAATAAATATTAAAAAGCATATCATAAGTGCTGCTAGTCCTAATTTTTTTCCTACTTCTCCGAAGTTTTCTTTGAAGTGGAGTTTCTGGTGATTCATCTGATATTATTAATGAAGCAATTTTTCCAACATTTGTGTTCATACCAGTATTTGTTACAATTGCTTCACCATGTCCCGATACAACAATTGTTGTTGCAAAAACCATATTTAACATATCTCCTATTGGAGTGTTTTCTTTTAATATAACTTTTTCATCTTTTAAAACAGGAACTGTCTCACCTGTTAGAGCTGATTCTTCTACTTTTAAATTATATGATTTTATTAATCTTGCATCTGCTGGAATATAACTACCCGTTTCTATAATTATATAATCTCCTGGAACAACTTCTGTACTTGGAATAGTTTTAACTATTCCATCTCTTTTTACTTTAGCTGTTGGCGCAGACATTTTTTTTAATGCATCTAATGATTTTTCTGCTTTTGCTTCTTGAGCAACTCCCATAATTGCATTTAATACAACTATAAAAATTATTATAATTGAATCTAAATACTCGTTTGTTCCCTCTATGTATGACATAACAGCAGAAACTACTGCTGCTATTATTAATATTATTATCATAAAGTCATTGAACTGCTTTATAAATTTTACAAGTAGTCCCTCTTTTTTATTTTCCGTTAATTTGTTTTCGCCAAATGTTTTTCTAATGTTCTCTATTTGTTTTTCATTTAAACCCGTATTTAGGTCACTTTTAAGTTTTTTTAATACTTCTCCTAATGGTATAGTATGCCACATATTTATCTCTCCTTTGTACATTAATACTAAATTGTATTCATGGACAAGATAAATATTACAAAAACTTTAAAAATTAATTTTTATGTTGAATTCCATTATTATCAATAGTATAATTTTCTTTATATATTAATTCTGATACTGTTACTGGCTCATATCCCTTTTCTTTTATGTTTTTTATTATCATATCTAAACTAAGGGCAGTATTTTCTGTTCCATTATGCATTAAAATTATGCTTCCTTTTTCAAGTTTTGGTTCTATTCTTTCCCACATTTGTTCTCCCGTAAGTCCTTTATAATCCAATGAATCTATATTCCATTGTATCATTATGTGATTATTATCTTCTGCTGCTTTTACTACTGTATCGTTATATTCTCCATATGGTCCTCTATATAATGTTGTTGGATTTCCTGTAAGAGATTTTATTCTGTCTGAACATTTTGTTATTTCTTCTACATTTTTTTCGTAATTTAAATTATTTACATGTGCATGTGATTCTGAATGATTTGCAATTTCATTACCGCTTTCACTTATTTTTTTAACAGCATCTGGGAATTTACTTGCCCAATCTCCCACCATAAAAAATGTTGCTTTTACATCGTTTTTAGAAAGTGTTTCTAATATTAAATCAACATCATCTGCATTCCATGCACAATTTATTGTAAGTGCAATTTTGTTTTCTTCTGTGTCTACACTATATACTGGCAACATTTTAGTTGGATTTGAAGAAGTCTCAACAGTATTACTTAAAGAGTTTTGTTTAAATGTTGTTGCAAGTAAAAATAGTACTATAACTGTACTTAAAGCAATTGCAACTGATATTATTTTATCTTTATTGTATACAAAAAACATATATAATCCTCCTATAGTATGTTTATGCTTTATTTTATAGATTATGATTATATATTTCTTTTTAATATATGTTTGCATTACAGTTTTCTCTAAACTGCTTAAATTATAAATACTTTTCTAATCGAAAAGAAAGAGGGAGTCCCAATAATGGAACACCCTCTTTTTGAAAATTACTTTTTTAGTTTTGACAATGTTTCTGTTGCTACTTCCCTTACACAACTATTCTCATCCTCTGCTAATTCTGATAATGTTTCTGGTGGAGTTGATGGGTTAGCCCCCACAAGTTCCCTTATGCATGCATATCGATCTTTTGATAGTTTCGACAATGTTTTTGGTGGTGTTGATGGGTTAATTGTAACATTTTCCCTTACGTATACACATCGATCTTCTGATAGTTTCGACAATGTTTTTGGTGGTGTTGATGGGTTTTTTGCTGCTGCTGCTCTTACACTCCAATTACTATCTTCTGCTAAATTTGATAATGTTTCTGGTATTGAAATTATTTCTGCAATTTTTCTCCGAAACTCATTAGATAATTCATCTAATTCAATTGTAACTTTCAAATTAAGCTCTCCTTAAAAATTATTTTATAAAGAAGTAACTGACCTTAGGTATATTACCTTTACTTCAGCCTAGATTGTATAATATATTTACATAATAGTCAATATTTTCCATATTGATATTAGTAACATTGTAATTATATAGTCTTAAATTTACAATCTTTTTTCTTCTTCAAATCTTTTTATTTTTGCTGTTGTTGTTTTTATCATTGGTTCATTCGTTACTATTAAATTTTTTATATGTTTATAATTAGGTAATTTTTTATTTATTTCTTTTATATCATTCCAAATCATAGTTTTTAAGTCCTCTTCAGACATTTCTGGGTATTTTTCTTTTACATATTCTTCATTATATACAACTTTTACTGATAGTAATAAATCATCATCTTTTGGCTTACCAAATACCATATTTTCTTCTACATAAGGAAGTGTTGTAATTAATGCCTCTAATTCTTCTGGGAATATATTTTTTCCATTTTTTAATACAATAACATTTTTCTTTCTACCTGTTATAAATATAAAACCATCTTTATCTATATATCCTAAATCTCCTGTGTAAAACCAGCCATCTTTTAATACTTCGTTTGTTGCTTCCTGATTTTCATAGTAGCCAAGCATTACATTAGGTCCTTTTGCAATTATTTCTCCTATTCCCTCTTCATTTGGATTATCTATTTTTATTTCTACATTAAGCATTGGTATTCCAACAGAACCATATTTTATTGTTTTTATATTCTCAGCTGCAAGAACAGGTGATGTTTCTGTTAAGCCATATCCTTGTACTGTTAATATTCCAAAGTCATTAAATCCTTCAGCTACCTTTCTATCTATAGCCGAAGCTCCACTTACTATAAATCTTAATTTTCCACCAAGATTATCAATAATTTCCTTAAATAATTTTCTTCTTATATCTATTCCAAATTTAAGTAAAAATCTACTTATTTTTACTCCAAATTTAATTAGCTTTGTTTTTCCTTCTTTTTCTACTTGTACCATTATTTTTTTATACATTGTTTCTAATAATAATGGTACACAAACAAATACTGTTACCTTATATTCTTTTAAATTACTTTGTATGTGTCTTAAGCCGTCACAAAATACATTTGTTGAACCATGCGATAAAAAGAATAAAAGTCCTGTTGAACCAAAAGTATGATGAAATGGTAAAAATGCCATATTAACATCAGTACTATCTGCATATTCTACATAACTCATATCTACAATGTTTGATACAATATTTTTATGTGATAGCATTACAGCTTTTGATGCAGATGTTGTTCCAGATGTAAATATTATTGTTGCCATTTTTTCTTCGTCAATAACTGCTTTTATATATTCTTTATTTCCTTTTTTTAATAGTTCTTTTCCTTTCTTTAATAAATTATTTAAATTATCTACACCATCTTCTTTTATATCATCCATACAAATATATTTTTTTACTTTTACATTTTTATCTTTCTGTGCAATTTTCATAATATCTAAATATTCTTTTTCAAATACTATACAATCTGCCTTGCTTCTTACTAAACAAGATATTAATTCTTCTTCTCTTAATCCTTTATCAAGTGGAACAGTAATACCAACTCCACAAAGTACTGCAAAATATGTAAGTGCCCATTCGTATCTATTTTTTCCTATAATTGCAACTCTTTTACCTTTTAAACCTAAGTTTATTAATGAAGTACCTAAATAATTAATTTGTTCTTTAAATTCTTTATATGTTATATTTTTATAATTTACTTTTTTTCCATTTTTTTCTTTAATTATAAATGCATTATTGTTTGAATACAATTTAGCAGAATTATCTATTATCTCCTTTATATTTTTAAAATTTTTCATTTCATATAGTTTGTTATACGTTTTCATTAAATCCTCCTAATCTTTTTCTTATATTAAATATATATCAAAATAGTCTAAATGTCTACTATTTTAATATATTTAAATTTAAACAAAAATTGTATATTTTTTTTATTTTGAGAAATATTAACTATAGGTGGTGATTTATATGACAAGTAAAGAACTTTTATATGTAGAGGATGCATTAGAACATGAAAAATTTATGGAAACATGTAGTAAAAATGCTTCTTCACAATTACAAGATCAAACTCTAGCAAACTATATTAAACAATTAGAACAAAAACATACAGAGTTGTATAACAAATTTTTAAATTTACTTTAAGGAGGTTTTTTTATGGGAGATAGAGACATAATGGAAAAAGAATTACTAGTAATTAAAGGTGTTTGTGATTTATATTTACATGGTTCAATAGAATCAACAACTGCTGAAGTTCATTGTGCATTTAAAGATGCTTTAAATGAAACTTTAAACATTCAAAATAAAATATATAACTTAATGGCTGAAAAAGGTTGGTACAAAGCAGAAACTGCAGAACAACAAAAAATAAATCAAGCTAAACAAAATTTTGCTACAAATAATTAATGATAAATAGACAGAATTTTTCTTTTTTCGGACGGACTAATTTTAGCCAAAAGGCTAAAATTAGTCCGTCCGAAAAAGGAAAAATCTATTTTTTTACATATTCTTTAAAAAGATTTCCACGTTCTTTAAAGTTTTTAAAATATCCATAACTAGATGCTGCAGGTGAAAGCAAGCATATTGTATTCTTTTTTGTTAATTCCTTTGCATATTTTACCGCTTCTTGCATATCTTTTACTTTTACTACATTTTTGTTTGTTTCATTTAATCCTTTAAATATATATTCACCTGTTTTAGGCAGGCATATTATATTTTCAATTTCACTTTCTTTTAAAAACTTAATTAAATTTTGCTGATCAACTCCTCTATCGTTTCCACCTACTATTAATGTATTTACATTTTCTAATGCTTTTATGGATTCTATAGTTGATTCTGGTATTGTTGCAATTGAATCATTATAATAATTAACATTATTATAATTACCTACATATTCTAATCTATGTTCTAAAGGATTAAATTCATTTATTGTTTTTATTGTTCTATTTAAATCAAGATTTAATATATTACTTATAGCAAACACAAACATAATATCATTTAGGTTATGTTTTCCTTTTAGTTTTCTCTGTTCATTTATGTTGTAAATTCTTTCTTTGTTACAATATACCCATAAATCTTTTATATATATTGTATTATCTGTTATATTATTTTTCAAATTATTTATAGTAATTGCATAGTCTTCTTTTTTATATGGATAATTTCTTTTTAGTATTTGTTCATTTTCTAAATTAAATATAGCTATATCTTGTTCATTTTGAAATTTGAATATGTTAAATTTAGCATCTCCATATTCCTCAAATGATTTATAATGATCTAAATGTTCTTCAAAAATATTTAATAATATTGATATATTAGGAGATTTTTTTATATATTGAAGTGCATGTGAAGATATTTCTAAAACAGTAATAGTATTTTCTTTTATTTTTTCAATTTCGTCAAATATTGGTATTCCAATATTTCCTAGTAATTCTACGTCTTTATTTTGATTTTTAAGAACTTCATATATTAATGAACTTGTTGTACTTTTGCCTTTCGTTCCTGTTATACCAATTGTAAAAGATTTTGTATATTCTAAAAATAATTCCAGTTGCGAAGATATTTTTTCTTTAAATTTTGATATATCTATATTCTTAAATGATATTCCAGGTGATTTTAATATTATATCATATTTTTCTAAATTATCTAAATAATTTTCTCCCACTATAATTTTTGTATATTTATCTTTTTCCGCATTAATACAGTCTGCATCCAATGTCCACTCTTTATTATTGCATTTTACCAAAATATCTATTTGAATATTAGATAAATATCTTCTAATAAAATTATAAGTCGATTTACCTTCTACGCCAAAACCTAATATTGCTATTTTTTTATTTTTTAAATAATTAATTATATCTTTAATCATTAAATATCGCCCTTCTTAATATTTCATTATATTGCTTTGGTAAATTATTTTCTTCATTGTATCTTTTTATTATATCAATATTAGTATTTATTAATTTATAATTTTTATTATAGTATTCTAATAAATAAGGTAATTTATTATTATTTTCTTTTAAATACTGTATTGTTTTTGATATTGCAAAATTTACTTCTTCATATGTTCCGCACGCACTCAAATGGCTTTGTTTTACCATATCCACATAATTCAACAAAAGTTTCTAGCAAGTTTTCTTTTTCAAATAAATCTTCATTAAATATTTCTATTAGTTTATTTTTATATAAAAATGGACTCAAAATTATATATACAAATAAACATTTAGGACAGTTTCCGCACCATTTCCATGGAATACTTTTACTACCTACATTACAACTTCTAAATATTTTATGATATTTTTCATTTTTTGCAAAAAGCATTGCTATTTGTAGTTCATTAAGTGGTCTTAGCATACTAAAATATTCTACATCTGCTTTTAAATATTTATCTGCATATTCTCTAAAATCTTGCTCAAATTCATAACTTTTTGAATATTGATGATTTATTTTTTCACCTTCTACATTACTTTCATTTGCACTTGACTCATTTGATAATGTAACATATTTTTTATCAGTTAAATATGCAATTAAATATGATAAAAATGCAAGTAATGCTGAAAAAGGAGTATGACCATTTAAAAATCTCTGTTTATTCAATTCTAATAATTTTTTATCAATATTTCTTTTTACATATACTATTTTATTTTTATATCCTGCAATTTCTGCAGTTTTTATCGATGGTTCTTTTCCTCCAATTATCAAACATAAGTTATTGTCTTTTTCTTCTTTTAGTAATTCTGATGTTACGCAAGAATCTTTTCCTCCTCCTATAGGAATCAATGCTCCTATTGGTACAGAGTTACTAATAATTTCATCTTTTAGTATATAATCCTCTCTCGGTTTAACCTCTATTTGTAACATATCTTCCATAGAAATTTCTATATTATTTACATATCTATATTCCCCGAAGTCCATAATAATATAGCTTTTTAAACCACGTTATTTGTTCTTCATTTAAATTTCCGCATTCTATAATTACTTTTTTAGGACAAGCACTTTTCCAATAGCTAATTAATTCTATCATACCAATATTAAACACTAATTTCCTTACAAAATCATTGTTTGTATTTTTAAAATTTATATTTCTTTTTTCTATTTCTATAGTAGGATTAAAAATTGATAAGTTTGGTATTTCAAACGTATATTCAATTTTTATTATATTTTCATCTTCCGAAATATTATAGCTTTTATATATAAACTCTTTGTATTTTTTTCTTAAATCTTTAAAATTATTCAAAATGACCTCCATTCAAGCATTTTATTCTCTAGATGTTTTTATTTATAAAAAACTCTACTATAATATATATCAAAAGTATATAAATGTAAACTAATTTGTATAGAAATTTGTAAGGTTATTTAATTAATTGTTTTTCTATTAGACAAAGAAGAGGCTTAAATATGTAATTTTAAACTATCAATTACATATTTAAACCTCTTCTTTAAAATTGAGATGTTTTAAGATATTAATTTTTTTAATTGTTTAGAATGTTTATCAGTTATTATCTCTAAATTTGATATTTTATTTGAATTGTTAAAAACTTCTTGTTCTAAAGAATTAACTTTAGTTTCGTTTTGTTTTTGAAAACTATAATTTAAAGAATAAATTTCATATAACAAAGGTAAATCTTTATTAACTTTATCTTCTATTATTACTACAGAACCATTTATTCCATTAGTTGTTTCGTTTAGTTCATTAAATTTTTCTTTTAATCCGTCTACGTCTTGTCTTAGTTCTTTTACATCTTCTTTTAGTCCGTCTACGTCTTGTCTTAGTTCTTTTACATCTTCTTTTAGTCCATCTATTTTTTCGTTTAGTATATCAATCCCTTTTAGTTTTTCTAGAACAATTTCTTCAAATTTGTTTGACATATTATTCCCTCCTTTCATTATAAAATGATGTACATAGTTTATCATTATTTTATATTCTTTGTCAATAATATTTACATTTTTTTACATTTTTATGTTCGTAATTTTTTTTGTAATATAATTTGTTTTAGGTCTAAAATTAGTCCGTCTGAAAAAGGAAAAAAACTCTAAAATTAGTCCGTCCGAAAAAAGAAAAAAAAAGATAGCTAAAACATTTCTTTAATTAATGTTTTAGCTTTATATAATTCTTATTTTAATTTTTTTAATTAGATTAATAAAAATTCGATAATCTACAGTTATAATCTTTAATTATTTATGCTCGTCTATATATCAAGCATATCTGAAAAATCTGATAAACTTGATAATCCTCCAAATAAGCTAT
>CANQYS010000023.1 GCA_947628115.1 uncultured Clostridia bacterium
CTCTCTTTAAACAATTATACGATCTTACAGATAATTCTAATTCTTCTATAGGCATTTCAAGCACTTTTTCTTTTTTAGATTCTTCTTTTTCTACCATTACTTGAGTATTTTTAGCTGTTTCTGATAAATCTACAAATAATTCTAAGTGTCCAGTCATAACTTTTGCAGCTAAACTTAACGCTTCATATGCTTTTAAGCTTCCATCTGTCCATACTTCTATTGTTAATTTATCATAATCGACAGTTTGACCAACTCTTGTATTTTCAACAGAGTAATTTACCTTTTTTACAGGTGTAAATATTGAATCTATTGGAAGAACATCTATAGATTGATTTGCCTCTTTGTTCTTTTCTGCAACATTGTATCCTCTTCCTTTATCTGCTGTCATTTCCATTTTTAAATGTCCACCACTTGCTACTGTAGCAATATGTAAATCTGGATTTAATACTTCTACTGAAGAATCTGTTATTATATCTCCAGCTGTAACTTCTCCTTCTTCATTAAAATCAATTTTTAAATATTTTTGTTCATTATCATATGATTTTAATCTTACACTTTTTAAATTAACTATTATTTCTTGTACATCCTCTACTACACCAGGTATGCACGAAAATTCGTGTACCACTCCGTCTATTTTAACACTTGTTATTGCTGTTCCTGGTAATGATGATAATAATATTCTTCTTAAAGAATTTCCTATTGTCATTCCATATCCACGTTCTAATGGTTCACAAACAAATTTTGCATAGTTTTCTTCGTCATTTACTGCTAGACATTCTATATTTGGTTTTTCAAATTCAATCATTTATTTTTTAACCTCCTATTTAGAGGTTAGCTATCAGAGGCTAGAGGTTAGAACTTATAATAACTATATTATCATTTTAGTTCTAACTCCTAATTTCTAATTTCTAACTTCTATTTTTAATTTCTAACTATTTAGAATATAACTCAACAATTAAATGCTCTTCAACTGGTAAATCTACATCTTCTCTAGCTGCAAGTCTTAATACTTTTGCTTCTAGTTTTTCATTGTTTTTTTCTAACCATTCAGGAATTGGTCTTGAACTATTTGCTTCTATATTTTCTTTTATAATTTTACTATCTTTTTTATTTTCTCTTACTGTTATTACATCTCCTGGTTTAACTAAGTAAGATGCTATATCTGTTTTTATTCCATTTACATCAAAATGTCCATGGTTTACAAGTTGTCTTGCTTGAGCTCTTGAGGTTCCAAAGCCAGCCCTATATACTACATTATCTAATCTGCTCTCCAATATTTGTAATAATACTTCACCTGTAATTCCCTTTTTATTTTCAGCCATTTCAAAATATTTTCTAAATTGTTTTTCTCCTACTCCGTAGAAAGATTTTGTTTTTTGTTTTTCTCTCAATTGTGTACCATATTCAGAAAGTTTTTTTCTTCCTTGTCCATGTTCTCCTGGTGCATAATTTCTTCTGGTTACACTACATTTATCTGAATAACATCTTGAACCTTTTAAGAACAATTTTTGTCCTTCTCTACGGCATATACGACATTGTTCATCTTTATATCTTGACATTTATTTTACTCCTTTCTCAATCTTCTATACTCTTCTTCTTTTTGGTGGTCTACAACCATTATGTGGTATTGGTGTTACATCTTTTATCATACTTATTTCTAGTCCTGCTGTTTGTAAAGATCTTATAGCTGCTTCTCTTCCAGAACCTGGTCCTTTAACATAAACTTCTACAGTTTTTAGTCCATGTTCCATTCCTGCTTTTGCTGCTGTAAGAGCTGCTTCACCTGCAGCATATGGTGTGCTTTTTCTTGATCCTTTAAATCCTAATTCTCCAGCACTTGCCCAAGAAATAACATTACCTTTTTCGTCAGTAATACTAACTATTGTATTATTAAAACTAGAATGAATATGTGCTGCACCTTTTTCAATGTTTTTTCTGTCTCTTCTTCTAGTAACTTTTTTTGTTGCTACTTTAGCCATTTTTTTTACTCCTTCCTATAAGGTTTTTTGTGTTTGGTTTTTTAGTTCTTTATTAAATTCCAAACTCAATTCTATTTCTTTTTACTTACTAATTTTCTAGGTCCTTTTCTTGTACGTGCATTTGTTTTTGTTCTTTGACCTCTAACTGGTAGTCCTCTTCTATGTCTAATACCTCTAAAACATCCTATTTCTGTAAGTCTTTTAATATTTAATGCAACTTCACGTCTTAAGTCACCTTCTACTTTGTAACTTTCCATTGCATTTCTTATTGCTTGTACTTGTTCATCTGTTAAATCTTTTACTCTAGTATCTGGATTAATTTTAGCTTCTGCTAATATTTTATTTGAACTTGTTCTACCTATTCCATAGATATATGTAAGTCCTATTTCAACCCTTTTTTCTTTAGGCAAATCTACTCCTGCTATACGAGCCATAATTTTCTTTCACCTCTTTTAAAAAATTTTATTACTTTAAGTTTAAACACTAATGTTGTTCATTTTTTGTGTTTGTGTTTGGAAGTTGGTGTTTTGTGGTATAAGAAATATTACGGGTTATTTTCCTATATTACAAAATGCCAAACGCCAAAAACAAAATACAAAATTATGTTGGTTTAATTAGTATAGATTGAAATGTAATTAAACCTATATAATAAATAAAAATAGATATTCTTAAAAATATTTTAAGACAGCCGCACTATTTTTATATATTAGCAAATTAATACAATAATTAACCTAATATTTTTATATTAAGCTAATTAACCTTGTCTTTGTTTGTGTTTTGGATTTTCGCATATTACCCTAGTAACACCTTTTCTTTTAATTATTTTACATTTTTCACACATTTTTTTTACTGATGGTCTTACTTTCATTTTTTTCACCTCAACTTCTTTTATTTAAAATAAATCAAAAATGGTATATTGCAAGGAAAACAAATAAAAATTTTTGAGATTATACGCTGTATATCGAAAAAATTTTTATGCAGTTTAACAAAGCAAGATGCCGTTTTTCATTTATTTTGCTCTCCAAGTAATACGTCCCCTATTAAGATCATATGGGGAAAGCTCTAGCTTTACTTTATCGCCTGGAAGGATTTTTATATAATTCATTCTAAGTTTTCCAGAAATATGAGCTAAAACTTGATGTCCGTTTTCAAGTTCAACTTTAAAATTTGTATTAGGTAAAGCTTCTACAACTGTACCTTCAACTTCTATTACATCTTCCTTAGACAATTCTTTATCCTCCTATTTATATTTTCAAAAATAACTAGTATATTATATACTATAATTATGCAATTGTCAATATTTCTGGTTCTTTTTCTGTAATTAAAATTGTATTTTCATAATGTGCTGCTAGGCTTCCATCTTCAGTTATTATAGTCCACCCATCATCTAATTCTAAAATATCTGGTTTTCCCATAATTACCATTGGTTCTATTGCAAGTGTCATTCCTGGTTCTAATCTTATTCCTCTTCCAGGTTTCCCATAATTTGGAATTCCAGGATCTTCATGCATTCCGAGCTCCTATTCCATGTCCTTGAAATTCTCTTACTACAGAATATCCATTACTTTCTACATAACTTCCAATGGCATGAGATATATCACCTAATCGGTTTCCTTTTTTAGCATATTTAATTCCCTCAAAAAAAGCTTGTTTAGTTACATCAACTAATCTTTTTGTACTCTCTGGAACATTACCAACAATATAAGTTCTTGCACAATCACCATTAAATCCATTTTTATATGCTACTAAATCTATACTTATTATATCCCCATTTTTTAATACTACTTTTCCAGATGGTATTCCGTGTATAACTTCGTCATTTATAGATGCACATATAGATCCTGGGAAATTGGGTACACCTTTTTGGCCACTAGGATATCCTTTTTCTGCTGGTATTCCACCATTTTTTCTTATAACATTTTCTGCTATTTTGTCTAGTTCCAATGTTGAGATTCCTGGTTTAATTGCTTTTTCTATTTCATTTTGAGCAAGACAAGCAACTCTTCCTGCCTCTCTCATTAATTCAATTTCACGTCTTGATTTTATTGTTACCACTTTATTACCCCCATATAAATTGTAGTTTGTATAACTTTTTCAATTTAACATTTGATTATTAGCAAAATAAGTTAAAGACTTTACTTTATATGCCGAAATTCAAGCAATTATTATAATTAAAAAATCTGAATTGACGAATGCGAGCGGAGTGTTTGTATAAATTCTTAAAGGAAATCAATGGAGGAAGCGGTTACCGAGAGGCTCGATTGATTTACTTTTAGAATTTATAAAACACGCAGACGAAGCCGAGGAAACCGAAGATTTTTAATTATAATAATTGAATTCAACCATCAAAAAGAAATTTACAAACTACACTTTATATAAATCTATTATTTACTCTTTATGTATTCTTCTACTTCTTTTGCAACATCATAAGATGTTTTTCCTACACTATCTCCTGCCTTTGCATCATAAAGTATACCTGCATTTTCATAATGATTTATTAATTCTTGTGCTGATTTACTGTATACTTTTAATCTATTTTCTACTACTTCTGGTTTTTGGTCTTCTCTTTGATATAGCTCTCCACCACATTTATCACATATTCCTTCTTGTTTAGGAGGGTTAAATACTACGTTATATATTTCACTGCATCCTTTGCAACTTCTTCTGTTAGCAATTCTTTCTACTATTTCATCAAATGGCACATCTATATTTAATGCCATATCAACTTTTGCACCCATTCCATTTAACATTTCATCAAGACTTTTTGCTTGAACTTCAGTTCTTGGAAAACCATCTAAAACTGCTCCATTTTCTACATCATTTTCTTCTAATCTTGATTTAAGCATTTTTATTGTAACTTCGTCTGGTACAAGTTCTCCTTTGTCCATATATTTTTTTGCTTCTTTTCCTAATTCTGTTTCATTTTTTAAATTTTCTCTAAATAAATCTCCTGTTGATATATGTGCTAATTTTAAATCTTCTGCTATTATTTTTCCAACTGTTCCTTTTCCACTTCCTGGTGCTCCTAATAATACTATATACATTTCTACTCCCATCTGAACAAATGAAAAACTTCGCCCTACGTCGTTAAACTTCATAAAATTTCTTTCGACATAAAACATATAGTCTCAAAAAATTTTATTTGTTTGCCTAGTATTGCTCGTTTTTGATTTATTCTAATTATTTATAATTATATTAATATTTTAGCTATATTACACGAAATCAGAGGTATGAATTTAAAATATACTTCTAAATTCTAACCTCTAACTTCTAAACTCTAAATTCTACTCCAAGAATCCTTTATAATGTCTCATTACTAATCTCGACTCTAATTGTTGAACTGTTTCTAATGCAACACCAACTACGATAAGTATTGATGTTCCTCCAAATGCTACGTTAAGTCCTGTAAATCTCATAAGCATTGGAAGTACTGCAATAATACTTAAGAACAATCCACCAAATAAAGTTAATTTACTAATTATGTTTGATAAATAATCTGTTGTTGGTTTACCAGCTCTAATTCCAGGTATAAATCCACCATTTTTCTTTATATTATTTGATACTTCTGCTGGATTAAATGTTGCATATGTATAAAAATATGTAAATCCTAATATTAATAATAAGTATACAATAGCATTTACAATAGTATATCCTATTCCAACTTGAGATGTTGAAGTTGCTATTGAAAATTTATATATTGTTGCCCAAAATCCAGTCTGACTTGCAATGTTCGCATTGAACATTTGTATTATCATTGCAGGGAATGTCATAAATGATGATGCAAATATTATTGGCATAACTCCTGCCATTGCAAGTTTTAATGGAATATGTGTGTTTTGTCCACCATACATTTTTCTTCCTACAACTTTTTTAGCGTATTGTACAGGAACTCTTCTTTCAGCTTCTTGTACAAATACAACTGCCGCAACTAAAATAATTGCTCCAACAATTAATCCTAATGATATTAAAAGTCCAGTTGTACTAAATCCTACTTCTGTAAACATTAATCTGTATATTGTTGTTACAGCATTAGGTAATGAAGAAATTATACCTATAAATATAATTATAGAAATTCCATTTCCTATACCTTTATTTGTAATTTGTTCTCCAAGCCACATTAAAAGTGCTGTACCAGCAACTAATGATAAAACTATTAATGACGCTGTTTTAAATCCAGGATTTATAAATACACCATATGCTGAATATGTATTACTGTATGACATATATATTCCTATTGCTTCTACTAATGCTAAAATTAATGTTAATAATTTTGTATATCTATTTATTTTAGCTTTTCCTTCTTCTCCTCCTTCTTTTATAGCTTTTTCCAAAGAAGGAATTACCATTCCCAATAATTGTATTACTATTGATGCTGTAATATATGGGCTTATTGACATTGCAAATATAGAAAATCTTGAAAAGGCCCCTCCTGATATTAAATCGATAAGTCCTGATAAACTTCCGTGTAGCACTGCTAGTTAAATTACTTAAAGCAATTGTATCTACACCAGGTACAGAAATATAACAACCTAATCTAAATAATACTATTAATAACAATGTGTATAATAATCTTTTTCTTACATCTGGTGTTTTTAAAGCATTTTTTATTGTTTGAAACACTTTAAATCACCTCAGCTTTTCCACCAGCTGCTTCTATTTTTTCTTTAGCAGCTTTTGTAAATCTTGTTGCTTTAACTGTTAATTTTTTATCTAAATTTCCTGTAGCTAAAACAACAATACCATCATTAGCTTTGCTTATAATTCCATCTGCAATTAAGCTTTCTGCTGTTACATTATCAGATTTACTTTTATTAAGCATTGTAAGAGTTACTTCAGTATAATTTAAAGCATGAATATTTTTGAATCCTCTTTTTGGTAATCTTCTAAATAAAGGGGTTTGACCACCTTCAAATCCACGTCTTACTCCTCCACCACTTCTTGCTTTTTGTCCTTTATGTCCTTTGCCAGACGTTTTTCCAAGTCCTGATCCAATTCCACGTCCTACTCTTCTTCTTGCAACTTTTTCCTTACTTGCTTTTATATTTCCTAATTCCATCTATTTCCCTCCTTCAAAATTTGCAAAGAGCAAATTTTGTATTATCCACTATTAATTATTCACTCTTCACTATTATAATTGGCTTTACTAATTAGGGCGCAAGTCTGTAATTCTTTATGGTAATCCTTACCTCTTGGCTCCTAGTTTATTTGTTTTTTATACTATTTCACTAATTTTTTTTCCTCTTTTTTTAGCAATTTCTTCTGCTGTTGCCATATTTTCTAATGCATTCATAGTTGCATAACCAACGTTTCTTGGATTATTTGTTCCTATAACTTTTGTTTTAATATCTCTGTATCCTGCAAGTTCAAGTACTGGTCTTACACTACCACCAGCTATTAAACCAGTACCTTCAGCTCCTGGTTTTAATAAAACACTTGCTGCTCCAAATGTTCCTACAAATTCGTGTGGTATAGTAGTTCCTACAATTGGAACTTCTATTAAATTCTTTTTAGCGTCTTCAATAGCTTTTTTTATAGCATCTGGAACTTCTGCTGCTTTTCCATTTCCTATTCCTACATGACCATTTTCGTCTCCAACAACTACTACAGCACTAAATCTAAAATTTCTACCACCTTTTACAACTTTTGCAACTCTATTAATGGCTACTACTTTCTCTTTTAATTCCATTACTTCGTTTTCCATATTTCCTCCTTAAAATTCTAAACCTGCTTCTCTTGCAGCTTCTGCAAGTTCTTTTACTATTCCATGATAAATGTATCCGCCTCTATCATAAACAACAGTTTTTATATTTTTTTCTATTGCTCTTTTTGCAATTAAAGTACCAACTTCTTTTGCAGCTTCCTTGTTAGATTTTTTTGTTTTTACTTCTTTGTCCAATGTTGATGCACTTGCTAAAGTAACTCCTTTAGTATCATCAATTACTTGAACATATATATTACTATTGCTTCTGAACACGCATAATCTTGGACATTCAGCTGTTCCACTTATTTTTGTACGTACTCTTTTATGTCTTCTTTCTCTTTCTAATTTTCTATTTGTTTTAGTAATCATTTAAGAAAATCTCCTTTCTTTTTTAGTGAATATTGAATGGTAAATAATGAATAATTTTTGTTAGTTTTTGTCATATAATAACAAAAACTTTCATTAACCATTAACTATTCACTATTAACTATTCATTATTTTATTTTCCTGTTTTTCCTTCTTTTCTTCTAATATGTTCATCAACATATTTAATACCTTTTCCTCTATATACTTCAGGTGGTCTTTGTTTTCTAACTTCAGCAGCCATTTGACCCACTAATTCTTTATCTATTCCCTTTACTATAATTGAGTTTGGATTTGGAACTTCATAAGTTATACCTTCTGGTTCATCCATTTTTACTGGATGAGAATAACCAAGTGTTAAAACTAAGGTTTTCCCTTGTTTTGCTGCTCTATATCCAACTCCATTTATTTCTAATGATTTAGTAAATTCTTTTGAAACACCTTCTATCATATTGTTAATTAATGTTCTAGTTAATCCATGTAAACTTCTATTTTCTTTTTCGTCATTTGGTCTTGTAACAGTTATAACATTGTTTTCTAATTTTACACTTATGTTGTTATGTATTTCTCTTTCTAATGTTCCTTTAGGACCTTTTACAGTAATTTTTTTTCCATTTAAGCTTACTTCTATACCTTCTGGTACTGTAATTGGTTTGTTTCCTATTCTTGACATTTCCTATTCTCCTTTCTTTATCTCTAGAAATTAAAAGCAGATATAATCTAATTTCTAACTTCTAATCTCTATTCTCTAAATTACCATATATATGCTAATACTTCTCCACCTACTCCAGCTGCTCTTGCTTGTTTATCTGTCATTATACCTTTAGATGTAGAAATTAATGCAATACCAAGTCCGTTTAATACTTTTGGAAGTTCATCCTTTGCTGCATAAATTCTTAATCCTGGTTTGCTTATTCTTCTTAAACCAGAAATTACTTTTTTTCCTTTTTCTGTATATTTTAGACTTACTCTTATAATTCCTTGATTTTCATTTTCTATTTCTTCGTATGCTTTAATATATCCTTCATTAAACAATATCTCTGCTATTGATTTCTTCATTTTTGATGCAGGTATATCTACTGTTTTAAACTTTGCACTATTTGCATTTCTTATTCTTGTTAGCATATCTGCTATTGGATCAGTAGTATTCATTTAATTATTTTCCTCCTTTTCTTTTCTAGAAGTTAGAACTTAGAGATTAGAATTTAGAAAAATAAATTCATAAACTAATTCTAACTTTCTTAAAATATTTGTTTTTTCAAGAGGTAATAGTCTTTGGTTTCTAACCTCTAACTTCTAACCCCTAACTTCTATTTTACCAACTTGCTTTTTTTACGCCTGGAATTTCACCTTTATGAGCTAATTCTCTAAAGCAAATACGGCAAACGCCATATTTTCTAATATATCCATGTGGTCTTCCACATAATTTACATCTATTATATTCTCTAGTTTTATATTTTTGTGGTTTTTGTTGTTTAACAATCATTGCTTTCTTAGCCATAATTTTTTATTTTCCTCCTTTAATTAATATTTGTATAAAATTAATTTTAGTTATAAACAAATCAAAAACGAATATATCTAGGCGTCCGAACTAAAAAATCAGAGGCGTACACAATTACGTCGAGGATTTTTTATGTGATGGACGGAGCAACGCTAGACGAAGTTTTTCATTTGTTTAGACTCTAAAAGGCATACCTAATAATGTAAGCAATTCTCTTGCTTCCTCATCAGTCTTAGCTGTTGTTACAAATATAATATCCATACCTCTTAATTTATCTATTTTATCATATTCAATTTCTGGGAATATTAATTGTTCTTTTATTCCTAAAGAATAGTTTCCTTTTCCATCAAAAGAATTCTTTGAAAGTCCTCTAAAATCTCTAACTCTTGGTAATGCAAGATTAAATAATTTATAAGCAAAATCATACATTTTTCCTGATCTTAATGTAACTTTGCATCCTACATTTGCACCTTCTCTTAATTTAAAAGCTGCTATAGATTTTTTTGCTTTAGTTATTATTGGTTTTTGCCCTGTTATTTGTGTTAAATCAGATATTGCATTATCTAAACTTTTTGGATTATCCTTTACATCTCCTAAACCAATATTAATAACTATTTTCTCTAATTTAGGAACTTGCATAATAGATTTATATTCAAATTTTTTCATTAATGCAGGTACTACTTCTTTTTCATATTGTTCTCTTAATTTTTCCATTAATAGTTTTCTCCTTTCTTTTATCTATAAGGATACGCATTTTTATTAACCAATGTTTTTTTATTTTATTCCTATTTAATTTTATTACCACATTTTTTGCAAACGCGTATTTTTTCCTTACCCTCTTTTACTATACCTATTCTTGTAGCCTTATTACATTTTGGACAAACAACATTCACTTTACTACTATGTATACTACATTCAACAGGTATAATTCCACCTTCTTCACCTTGTTTTTTAGGTTTTACATGTTTTTTTCTAATATTTACACCTTTTACTATTACTTTTTGCGTTTTTGGCATTACTTCTAATACTTCACCTGTTTTACCTTTATCATTTCCAGATAAAACCTCTACTGTATCACCTTTTTTTATCTTCATTTAGGATTTTCCTCCTTTTCCATTAATTATTTTATTTGTTATGAAACAAATCAAAATTAGTATAATGTGCATTTTTAGAGATTACAAAAAGCGGAGGCGTACAAAAGTACGTTGAGCATTTTTGTAATTGATAAAAATGTGCAGGATGCTTATTTTCATTTGTTTCTCTTATAGTACTTCTGGGGCTAAAGATAATATCTTCATATACTCTTTATCTCTTAATTCTCTCGCAATAGGTCCAAATATACGTGTTCCTTTTGGATTTTTATCTTCACGTATAATTACTGCTGCATTCTCATCAAATCTTACATAAGATCCATCTGGTCTTCTAATAGGTTTTTTTGTTCTAACTATAACTGCTTTTACTACATCACCTTTTTTTACAACACCATTTGGTATAGCACTTTTTACAGAAGCAATTATTACATCTCCTACTCCTGCAAATTTTCTATGTGATCCACCTAAACATCTAATACACATTAATTCTTTTGCACCAGTGTTATCTGCTACTTTCAATCTTGTTTGTTGTTGTATCATACTAGCCTATCCTCCTCCTAAAATTATTTTTATATTCGTTTATGTACAATTTTATCGCATTTCTTTATTTTCTGGTCAGATATTAGAATACTCTAATATCTAATATCTAATATCTAATTTCTATTTTACCACTGCTTTTTCTATAACTTCAACCAATCTCCATCTTTTATCTTTAGATAAAGGTCTAGTTTCCATTACTTTAACTTTGTCGCCTATTTGGCATACATTTTCTTCGTCATGAGCTTTTAATTTATATGTTCTTTTAACAACTTTTCCATATATAGGATGTTTTACACTTGTTTCAACTGATACCACAATTGTTTTATCCATTTTGTTCGATGTTACTGTTCCAATCATGACTTTACGAAGATTTCTTTCTTCCATTACTCTATTTCCTCCTTATTCAGATCTTTTTACTAACTCTAATATGTTAGTAATATCTAAAAATAGGTTTTGGTATTTTGTATTTGGTTTTAGAATTTTGTATTTTATTATTTGTTGTCTAAATTGAATATTTCGCCAAAAATTCTAAATTCCAAATTCTAAATTCCAAATTCTATTTTGCTTCTTCTAATTCTCTTTGTCTTAATATTGTTTTTATTCTAGCAATGTCCTTTTTTACTTCTTTTATTTTCATAGGGTTATCTAATCCATTTGTTGCTAAACTAAATCTTAATTTAAATAATTCAGATTTTAACTCTCCTAATTCTTTTTCTAAATCTGGTGAAGACATTTCTCTTATTTTATTTATCTTCATCAACATCACCACCTTGCTCTATTTCTCTACTTAAGAATTTTGTTTTTACTGGTAATTTATGTGATGCAAGTCTTAATGCTTCTCTTGCTACTTCTTCAGATACACCTGCTAGTTCAAACAATACTCTACCAGGTTTTACAACAGCAACCCAATATTCTGTTGCTCCTTTTCCTTTACCCATACGAGTTTCAGCAGGTTTTTTGCTTATTGGTTTGTTTGGGAATATTTTTATCCAAACTTTACCACCTCTTTTAATATAACGTGTCATAGCAATTCTGGCAGCCTCTATTTGATTTGCTGTTATTAATCCTGCCTCTAATGCTTGTAACCCATAATCACCTTCATTTACAACATTACCTCTTGTTGCTTTTCCTCTATTTCTACCTTTTTGCATTTTTCTATATTTTGTTCTTTTTGGCATTACTGGCATTATTGTTCCCCTCCTTCATTTGCTACTTTTTTAGTTGGAAGAACTTCTCCTTTATAAATCCAAACTTTAACACCTATTTTTCCATATGTTGTATCTGCTTCATAAAATCCATAGTCTATATCAGCTCTTAAAGTTTGAAGTGGAATTGTACCTTCTTTGTAGAATTCTGTTCTAGCCATATCAGCTCCACCTAATCTTCCAGATACTGCTGTTTTTATTCCTAAAGCTCCTGCTTTCATAGCTTTTTGCATACATTGTTTCATTGCTCTTCTAAAAGATATTCTTCTTTCTAATTGATTTGCAATATTTTCTGCAACTAATTGAGCATCAGTATCTATATTTTTTACTTCTACTATATTTAAATTTACTTCTTTGTTTATCATTTTTGTTATTTCATTTTTTAATGTTTCTGCATAATTTCCACCTTTTCCTATAACTAGACCAGGTTTTGCAGTATATACATTTACTTTAACAAATTTTGCTGTTCTTTCTATTTCTATTTTAGAAATTCCACTAACAAATAATTTTTTCTTAACATATTCACGAATTTTGTGATCTTCTACTAAATAATCACTAAAATTTTTAGAGTCTGCATACCATTTTGAATTCCAATCTTTGATAACACCTACTCTTAATCCATGTGGATCCATTTTTTGTCCCATGCTAATTTTCCTCCTTTACCACGATTGTTATATGGCATGTTCTTTTTCTAATTCTAACTGCTGATCCTTTTGCAGCTGGTCTAATTCTCTTTAATGTTGGTCCCTGATTAGCGTAAATTTCACTAACAATTAGATTTCCTCTATTCATACCATGATTATTTTCAGCATTTGCAATTGCTGATTTTAATAGTTTTTCTATTATTTCAGAAGATGCTTTTGGTGTAAATTTTACTATTGCTAAAGCTTCATCTACTTTTTTTCCTCTTATTAAGTCTGCTACTATTTTAACTTTTCTGCTCGAAATTCTAGCATATTTTAAAATAGCTCTTGCCTCTAATTTTTCAGTTTGCACTGTTTCTTGCTCTGGCATCTTTTTACCTCCCTTTTAATTTGTAAATTCTCACTATTATGAGTTAAATTTGCTCATTAATATTTATTATAATTATTTAACAGTACTCTTTTTGTCTCCTGAATGTCCCTTAAATGTTCTTGTTGGAGCGAATTCACCTAATTTGTGACCAATCATTTCTTCTGATATATAAATTGGTACATGTTTTCTTCCATCATGAACTGCTATTGTATGTCCTACCATTTGTGGATATATAGTAGATGCTCTTGACCAAGTTTTAAGTACAGATTTTTCTCCTGTTTCATTCATAGCTTCTATTCTTTTTAATAATTTTTCTTGTACAAAAGGTTTTTTATCTCTAGCCATTATTTCTACTTCCTCCTTTTAACTATAAATTTATCAGATTTTTTATTTTTCTTTCTTGTCTTATATCCTAATGCTGGTTTACCCCAAGGAGTAAGTGGTCCTGCGTGTCCTACTGGTGCTCTACCTTCACCACCACCATGAGGGTGATCTACTGGGTTCATAACTGAACCTCTAACTGTTGGTCTTATTCCCATGTGTCTTTTTCTTCCTGCTTTACCTAGTTTTATATTACTATGGTCTGCATTTCCTATTGTTCCTATTGTTGCTCTACATCTTGATAAAACTAATCTCATTTCTCCAGATGGAAGTCTTATGTGCGCATATGCTCCTTCTTTTGCCATAAGTTGTGCTTCTCCACCTGCTGTTCTTACCAATTTTCCTCCTTGACCTGGATTTAATTCTATATTATGAATCATAGTACCAACTGGTATGTTTTCTATTGGAAGTGAATTTCCAATTTTTATATCAGAATTTGCTCCAGAAACTACTTTATCACCATCTTTTAATCCTACTGGTGCTAAAATATAATTTAATTCTCCATCTTCATATTTTATTAATGCAATATTGCTTGTACGGTTTGGATCATATTCAATTCCTATAACTGTTGCTGGCATATCATCTTTTTTACGTTTAAAATCTATTATTCTGTATTTTTGTCTATTTCCACCACCTTGATGTCTAACTGTTATTCTTCCATATGAATTTCTACCTGCATTTTTCTTCTTTTTAGCAAGTAAAGATTTTTCTGGTGTTTTTTTTGTTATTTCATCAAAATCTGAAACTGTCATGTTTCTTCTTGATGGAGTGTATGGATTAAAATGTTTTATTCCCATTATTTATCTCTCCTTTTTTATTTATTTTCCCAGTTTAATCTGGATAATTTTATTTAAGTGAAAAATTAATAGTGAAGAGTGAATAATTCTGGATATTTTTCGTCTTTGACGAAAAATTAAATAAATAATACTCTTAACTTTTCATTTTTAACTTTTACCGTGATTAAGAATTAGAAGCGAGTATAACAAAGCAGTCGAGCAAAAAATCCGGAAACGTACAAAAGTACGTTAAGGAGTTTTTTAGCGATGACTAACACAGTTAGACGACGCTTATAATTTTTAAGCACCCATGAATTCGTCAATAGAATCTTTATACTTCTTATCAACTTTAATTTCTTTTCCACCTTTAGTTAAATATGTACTTTCTGATGGATTAGTATCTATTGTAACAATTGCTTTTTTCCAATCTGGTCTTTTACCTGTATTTGCACCTACTCTTTTTTCTTTGCCTTTTACCATCATAGTATTTACATTTATTACTTTTACATTGAATAATGTTTGAACAGCATTTGCTATTTGAACTTTTGTAGCTTTTTTTGCTACTTTGAATGTATACTTTCCTTCTGATAAACCACTACTACTTTTTTCTGTAATTATTGGTTTTATAATTATATCTTCTGGCATCATTTAAGCATACACCTCCTCTAAATTTTTTACAGCATCTACTGTAAGTATTAATTTATTATATTTTAGTAAATCATATACATTTATAGTATTAACTAAGCTTGTTTTTACGCCTTCTATATTTCTTGCTGATTTTTGTACATTTTCATTCTTTTCTGGTAATACAACTAATGTTTTACCTTCTACTTTTAAATTTTGTAATGTATTTACCATATTTTTTGTTTTTATTTCTTTAAATTCTAAGTTGTCTAATACAACTAAGTTGTTTTCTAATACTTTAGAACTTAATACTGATTTTATAGCTAATCTTCTTTCCTTTTTATTTACAGTATATCTATAGTCTCTTGGTTTTGGTCCTAAAGCTACACCACCCTTAAACCATTGTGGTGCTCTAATACTTCCTTGTCTTGCTCTACCTGTACCTTTTTGTTTCCATGGTTTTCTACCACCACCAGCTACTTCTGCTCTTGTTTTTGTGTTAGCTGTTCCTTGTCTTTGGTTAGCCATATAATTAACCAATACACTATGTATTACTTTTTCGTTTGGCTTAATGCCAAAAACTGCTTCGTTTAATTCTATGTTGCTAACTTTTTTACCTTCTATATTGTATACATCTATTTTAGGCATTTTTCTATCTCCTCCTATTAATTTTGTGATTTTAATAAAACCTTAATATATCTCCTATTTTTTAGATTTTACTGAATTTCTTATTTTTAGTATGGCTCCTTTGTTTCCTGGAACACTACCTTTTACTAAAATAACATTTTTATCTAAATCCACTCTTACAACTTCTAGGTTTTGTATTGTAACTTTTTCCATTCCCATATGTCCTGGAAGATTTTTACCTTTAAATACTCTACCTGGTGTAGATGTAGATCCCATTGAACCTGGTCTTCTATGATACATAGATCCATGTCCCATTGGTCCTCTTGATTGTCCATGACGTTTTATAACACCTTGGAATCCTTTTCCTTTGCTTGTTCCTGTAATATCTACACTGTCTCCTGCAGTAAATATATCAGCTTTTATTTCATCACCTACATTATAAGAAATTTCTTCTAATCTGAATTCTCTTAAATGCTTTTTTGGTGTTGTATTTGTTTTTTTAAATTCTCCCATTTTTGGCTTTGTTAATTTTTTTTCTTTAACATCTCCAAATCCTAATTTAACAGCTTCATAACCATCTACGTCTTTTGTTTTTATTTGTACTACTGTACATGGTCCAGCTTCTATTGCTGTAACTGGAATTACTCTTCCTTTTTCATCAAAAATTTGTGTCATTCCAAGTTTTTTTCCTAGTATTGCTTTTTTCATCTTCCTATTTCCTCCTTAACTACTATTGGCTAAAAACAATGAAAATCTTCGTCTTGCTGTGTCAAACTGCATTCAAAATTTTTCGATGTACTTTTGTACTATCTCAAAATTTTTCATTTGTTTTCCTTGCAATACTTGCTTTTGATTGTTTTTTTATTGTTTTTTAGCTTGGTCTTAAGGTAATTTAATTTATAGTTATAAGTCTCTAACTTCTAAATTCTAACCTCTAACCTCTATTACTATAATTTCATTTCTACATCTACACCTGCTGGCAAGTCTAATTTCATTAAGCTGTCTATTGTTGTTTGTGTTGGATATAGAATATCTATAACTCTTTTATGTGTTCTCATTTCGAATTGCTCTCTTGAATCTTTATGTTTATGTGGAGAACGTAAAATTGTTACTATTTCTTTTTTTGTTGGTAATGGAATAGGTCCAGAAACTTTTGCACCTGTTCTTTTAGCAGTATCTACTATTTTTTCAGCAGACTGATCTAAAACAACATTGTCATAAGCTTTTAGTCTTATTCTTATTTTTTCACTTTGAACAGCTACTTTAGTAGTTTTTTCTTTTTTTACTGCATTAGTTGCAGTTTTTTTTGTTGTCGTAGATTTTTTTTCTACTTTTTCTGTTTTTTTCTCCTCTGTTGTTGCATTTTCTGTTTTTGCCATTGTTAAATTCCCTCCTTTAATTTTTTGTGAATGCTTTAGTTCACATTTTATACCTTAGGAAAGTTCTTAACGCACCCTGGTGTTTCTTTTTTTACCATTTTTTAAGCCTAAGTTACATGATAGTTCCTTAGGACAAGTGTGTTTTTTTAAACTTATCCGCCTAGGTCTAGCCAAGACATACTCCACAAAAGTTCCCTCCAGTTCTTACTGTCCGTAAGAATGTAGCTACATTTTGCTTCATCGCAAATCTACACGCAAGTTATATTATACAATAGTTTTTTTAGTAATGTCAAGCTTTTTCTAAAATTTTCTTTTTTGTTATAAATGGCAATAATAAATTTCCGGTTTATTATACACATATTTCACTTAAGATTTCGTTGGTACTTTTATATTT
>CANQYS010000024.1 GCA_947628115.1 uncultured Clostridia bacterium
AAATTACTAAAATGTAGCATTTTCTTCAATACTATCAATTTTTTTTACAATGTTGCTTTTACTTTTTTAACTAACCTATTAAAGTAAAATAAATTGTAGTTTGTAGATTTCTTTTTGATGGTTAAATTCAATTATTATAATTAAAAATCTTCGGTTTTCTCGGCTTCGTCTGCGTGTTTTATAAATTCTAAAAGTAAATCAATCGAGCCTCTCGGTAACCCGCTTCCTCCATTGATTTCCTTTAAGAATTTATACAAACACTCCGCTCGCTATTTATCAATTCAGATTTTTTAATTATAATAATTGTTTGAATTTCGGCATAAAAAGCAGGGGATTTAACTTGTTTCATCGATTTAATGAAAACTTTTAAGTTTTCATTAAACGGTTTAAGCAAAAAATGTTAAATTGTATAGTTATAAATGATAATAAAAACTAGTAATAAGCAAAAATACTAGGAACTGCAATTCCTAGTATTTTTATATTGCATACATATTTTTGCGAAACCTATGCAATATTGCTAATAATATTATATAACTCTTATTTATAATTGTCAATATTTACTAATAAATTTATTTATTTTCTACAGGATAAACACTTACTTGTTTTTTATCCTTACCTTTTCTTTCAAATTTAACTGTTCCATCAACTAACGCAAATAATGTATCATCACTACCTTTATCTACATTTGTTCCTGGATATATTTTTGTTCCTCTTTGTCTTACTAATATATTACCTGCAAGAACAAATTGTCCATCTGCTCTTTTTACGCCTAAACGTTTTGATTCACTATCTCTTCCGTTCTTAACACTACCTTGCCCTTTTTTATGTGCCATTTATAATTCACCTCTCTTAAATATCGTAATTGATTTATTTTGTTTTGATATTATTTATTTTTACACTTCTTTTTTAGTTGTTTTTGTTGTTTTTGCTGTAGCTTTTGTTGCTGTTTCTTTTTTAGCTACTGTTTTTTCTTCTTTTACAGTTGCAGTTTTTGTTGTAGCTGTTTTTATAGAAGTAATTTCAACTTTTGTATATGGTTGTCTATGTCCTTGTTTTCTTCTTTCATTAGTTTTTGATTTCATTTTAAAAACTATAATTTTTTTGCCTTTTCCATGAGAAATTACTTTTCCTTCTACTTTTACTCCTTTTACATAAGGATTTCCAACTTGTACTTTTCCATTATCAGATACTAGTATTACTTTATCAAAAGTAACTTTTTTTCCTTCTTCTGCATCTAATTTTTCAAAAAATACCACATCTTTTTCTTCTACTTTGTATTGCTTTCCACAAGCTTCAATTAATGCATACATAATTTAATATGACCTCCATTTTACTAATACTCGCTAAGATTAAATTTAGGTAGCTACTTTTGTAACTTTTAATACCTAACTTATGCGGCTTACAGAAAAATATTTTACCATAGTTTACAACATTTGTCAAACACTTTTTACTTCAATTTCATAGAAAGCAATTTTGATATTCCATTTTCCTCCATTGTAATTCCATAAACTGTATCTGCCGCTTCCATAGTTCCTTTTCTATGTGTTATTACCAAAAATTGTGTATCCTTTGTAAATCTCTTTAAATAATCAGCAAATCTATATACGTTTACATCATCAAGAGCTGCTTCTATTTCATCTAACACACAAAATGGTGCTGGATTTATTTTTAATATTGCAAATAATAATGCAATTGCTGTAAATGCTTTTTCTCCCCCTGACAAAAGACTCATATTTTGAAGTTTTTTTCCTGGTGGCTGTACTTCTATGTCTATTCCACATTCTAAAACGTTTTCTTCATCTGTAAGTTTTAACTCAGCTTTTCCTCCACCAAATAATTCACTAAATACTTCACCAAAGTTTTTGTTTATAACTTTAAATTGCTTTTCAAACTGTTCTTTCATTATTTTTGTCATATCTTGTATTACTTTTTTAAGCTTACTACTAGAATTCTCTAAATCTAATCTTTGCTCACACATAAAGTCGTATCTCTCTTTTGTTTGTTTGTATTCTTCAATTGAATCGATATTTATACTTCCTAATTGTTTTATTTCATCTCTTAAGTATTTTACTTTTTTAGATGTTTCACTTATATTTTCAGGTTTTTTATATTCTTCTCCAATATTATTTGGAGTAATTTCATAATCTTCCCACATTTTGTTAATTATTTGTTCTAATTCATATTCAATTTTAGATTTTTTAACTTCTTGTTTCGTTACTTGTGCCTTTAAGTTTTCTATTATTTTAAATTGATTTGTAATTTCTTCTTCTATTTTTGTAAGTTCATCATTTTTTGCTATTCTTTCTTTTTTTAATTCTTCTACCTTATCTCCACTATTTTCTACTTCTTGCTTCATTTGCTCTATTTGATTATTCAAATTTATAATTTGCTCTTCTAGGGCTTTATTTTCTTCTAGTATTTTTTCTCTTAAGTTCTTTTTATTTTCTATACTATTTTTATTATTGTTTATGTCTTGATCTATTCTTGAGATTAATTCATCTATTGAAGTACTACTTTCATCAAAAGATGTGACAGATATTTTTAAATTAGTAATATCAAAATTTAAATCATCTATGTATTTTTGATTATCTTTGTTTTTATCTGTAAATGCTTTTACTTCTACATTAATTTCTTCTATTTCTTTTTGCAAAACTTCTATTTCTTTTTCTAGTTCTTCTTTAGTTTTTATACTTTCTTTTTTGTTTTCATCTATTTGATTTAATTCTTTCCTTAAAGAAGAAAGTTTTGTTTCTAGCCTTAAAATATTTTCCTCTACTGCTACTACTTTTTGCTTTTCTGTTGCATAAACAATTTCTGTATCTTGCATAGTGTGTTCTAGACCCATCACTTCTTCTAGTACATCTTCCTCTGATTTTTCAAAATTTATTTTTTCCTTTTCTAAGTCTTCTAATTTTTTATTTAGATTTTTAATTTCTTTTTCTAAATCCTGTATTTGCGATGTTCTACCAATTATATTATTTGATTTAACAGTGGTAGAACCACCTGTTATAGCTCCACTAGGATTTATTACATCGCCTTTTATTGTAACTATTCTAAATGAATAATTGTTTTGTCTTGCAAGTATTATGGCTGTTTCCATATTGTCTACTATAACTGTTCTTCCAAGTAAATTTAATATAATTCCCTCATATTTTTTATTTACTTTTATTAGGTCAGATGCAATACCTATTACACCAGATAAATTATTTTTTATTAATCTGTCTACCTTTTTGCCTTTTACAGATGCTATTGGCAAAAAAGATGCTCTTCCCAAATTATTTTTTCTTAAATGTTCTATTAATTTTTTTGCATCTTCTTCTGTATCTGTAACTATATTTTGAAGTACTTGACCTAAAGACATTTCTATTGCAGTCTCATACTCTTTTGGAACAGATATAATGTTTGCTAAAACTCCATGCATACCTTTTTTTAAATTGCTATCCTTTTCGCAATCTAGTAATAAAGATTTTACACTTCTAATATATCCCTCTTTTTCTTTTTCCATGTCACTTAAAAATCTTAGTTTAGAATCTTTTACTCTTATGTCTGTTGATAATGAATTTATTTTATCCTGATATTCCTTCAACTTTGCAATACTTGTTTCTCTTTTTTTGTTAATTTCCTCTAATTTTTTGGATGTCTCATTTCTTTTTGCATCTATTTCATAAAAGTTTTTAGAAATTTCATCTTTTTCTAATCTTTTTTTATCTAATTCCGAAATTGTATCTGACATTTCATTTTTTACTGTTCGTTCCCTTTTTTCTAAGTTCTCGTAATTTACTTCTTGTGTATTTATTAATGTTGCTTTTTCGTATTTTAAATCTGTATTATCTTCTATTTTCTTTTTCTTTTCTTCTATTATTTTTTCTTCTGATGATAATTTTGAACTTATTTGTTCTAGTTCTTTTTCTTTTTCTTCTAATTCTTTTGCAAATTTTTCTCTATTTGAAAACAAGCTAGTTTTTTTATCTAATCTTTGTTTTTTTTCTTCTTCTAATTCTGTAATTCTTATAGAAATATCTTCTATTTCTTTTAAATATCTTTCATAGTTTTCTTTATTATTTGATATTCTTTCATTTGCAATATTAATATCTGAATTGATTTTTTCTTGTTTTTGACTCATCTCAAATCCTAAATTTTGAGTTTCTTCTATTTTTAATGTAATCTCGTCTAAACTTACCTTTAATTTTTCTTTTATGTTTTGTCTGTCTTGCATTTTTGCTTCTTCGTTATTATTTTGATTTGTATAAATATCTATATCTTTTGTAATTTCAGATATTTTTTGTTTATAATTATCAATGTTAAATAAAAATAGACCTATTTCTATTCCTTTTAATTCTTCTCTTAAATCTAAAAATTTTTTTGCTTTTTCAGATTGTTTTTTTAATGGTTCTATATTTACTTCTATTTCTGATAAAATATCGTTTATTCTTAAAAGATTTACTTTTGTTTGTTCTAATTTTTTTTCAGAATCATTTTTTCTTGCTCTATATTTTACAATTCCTGCTGCCTCTTCAAATATGCTACGTCTATCTTCTGATTTATTACTTAATATTTCATCAATTTTTCCTTGTCCAATTATTGAATATCCATCTTTTCCTATTCCTGTATCCATAAATAATTCTAATACATCTTTTAATCTACATGGTGTTTTATTAATATAATATCCCGACTCTCCACTTCTATAAATTCTTCTTGTAACTGTAACTTCAGAATATTCTATTGGTAATTTTCCATCAGAATTATCTATTACAATAGAGCATTCTGCAAAACCTAAAGATTTTCTGTTTTGAGTTCCTGCAAATATTATATCTTCTGATTTTGCACCTCTTAAAGATTTAATACTTTGTTCACCAAGTACCCATCTAATACTATCAGATATATTACTTTTACCAGATCCATTTGGTCCAATTACTGTTGTAATACCTGGCATAAATTCTAATACTGTTTTATCTGCAAATGATTTAAATCCTTGTAACTCTAATCTTTTTAAGTACATTTTTCCCACCCTCAAAGAAAAATAGGAGTTTTACTCCCTATTTTCTATTTTGTTATTATTTATATAATATATTAAAATTTAGTTTTAATCAACATTTTTTGATATTTTTATTTACAGTTCGGTTAATAAATTTTTAGGAATGTTTATTTAAATATTGGAGAAATCGTGTCTATTTAATGAAATTTTAAACTTTTAATTTTCATTAAACAAATAAAAGCTAAAACAATTATTTTTTGACAAATAAAAATTTATTTTTAAAAATAATGTTTTAGCTTATTTGTTAATATTTTAACTTGTTATTAATTATTTGCAAATCATGGACTTTTTTCATTTTAGAATTTTAAGTTTAATTTTAGACTTTTTTAATTACTCCTTTTCTGTTACACTTAATGTATTTAAATCAATTTCCCATAATATTCCCGTTTCATTTCCTTTTACAACTAATTTGTTATCCTCTGTTTGTTGTTCAATCACTGTAAAATCGTTGTTTTCCTCAATTTTTCCTTTTAGACCATCTATATTACTTATAGCATCATTTTCTCCAGCATATCCCTCTATTACTACTATATTTAATAATTCTCCTTGTTCTACCTCTTTTTGTAAATTTTGTGTTGCATTTTGCACTGCATTTTGTGATGCATCATATAGTGTATTAGCCATTAATAAATCTTTTACTAAAGACATTATAATTTCATTTTCAATATTTGTATTTTCTACTAATAAATTCATTATATTTGTAGATAAATTACTTATTTGTTCTTCTGAAGAATTATTAATTATTGTATATTCCCCTTCTTTAAATTCTTCAATTTCTATATTTGGATCAAAGGTCGTTTTATTATTATATGCAATATTTATTTCAGCAATTTCTTCATCATCTTCTATAAATTTCGTTAATAATGAATATCCTTGTTCTTCATTTTTATAAATACCTAAATTAATTTCTTGTCCTTCTGCTTTAACATTTAAACCAATTTTTTTATTTTCAACAAATATTTCTAATTTATCCTCAAATGTAATTTGTATTTTTACAGTATTCTGTCCATTTTTATATACTGTTACATTAAATTCACTTATCTCTTCTTCACTTTCTTGCTCGGTACTATCTATACTTTGAATAAATTCATCTATACTTTTTTGGTACTCCTCAGAAGTAAATTCTTGGTTAATATTATTTAAAAAATTAAATATTTGTTCATCATTTCTCATTGTTTCTAATACTTTATTTAATATATTATTTACATCTTTTGCTGAAATTTTAACTGAATATCCATCTGACTCTATTGTTTCATTATTTACTTCAATATTTTGTTTTTCAACCTTATTGTAATTTTCTTCTGATATTTCTTCTAATGCTACATTTAAATATTTACTAAATATTTTATTTAATTCTTCAAAATTTATACTTTCTATGTATTGTTCTGATATTTCTATTTTATCTGGTATATCAGTATATGACATACCTAATTTATCTGCAAATTCTTTTAAATTATTATTTTCAAATACTACATATTGATTTGCTATTTGTTCTATATCTTTAAATTGTATACCATATAAATCCTCATTTTGCAAAAATTTAAGATTTAATCCGTTTTCACCATTTATTACTAAATTGAAATCTCCACTTATTCTTTTATTAGAAGGATCAACTTTATAATTATAGTTAGCTACTTCATCTTTTGTTTCTCCTTCTTCAGTAATATTTATACTTATACTACCCTCACTTGAATATTTTTCAGTTTTCTTTTTTTGTGCATCAGAATTATATGCTTCAATATCAAAAAAATCTTTTAAACTCATTTGAGATATATATTTTTTAAAGTTGGTTTTATAGCTGTCTTTATCAGATTTAAAAATGTCTGTTGCAAAATATAAAACTGCAAATGTTGTACATCCTAAAACTAATATTATAATAAGACTAATAATTAATATTCGAATTTTTTTCATATTTTCATCACCTAATTTTTATTATATCACATTAATATATACATATCTACAATTTTTATCACTTTTTTATTTGTTTTTACATATTATATATTAAGCTATAAGCTATACAAAAAGAAAGGAAATGATATTAATGGATTTTGAAAAAGATTCTTGTCCTGTAGTTAAAGTTGATGGTTTTATAGAAAAAGGTAAACAATTTGATTTAGAAATTAATCTTCCAGAAGATAATAGAAACGTAATCTATGGTGTTATAAAAGACTGTTATAAAGAACCTGTAGAAGATGCTGTAGTAAAACTAATAGAAGTATGCTACGAATTTGGAAAAGAAGTAAGAAAACCAGTTTCTCATACTTTTACAGATGAAAATGGTGAATTTGTATTTGGTCCACTTTGTCCAGATAAATCGTATGAATTACAAATTTGGGTAGATAGAGTAAAACACGTAAAAGTTTGTAAAGAATGTAAACGTCATGGAAAATGTCTAAAAGGTGTAAAATTAGAATGTAAAGATAGACCTGAAAAAGACGATTGTAATTGCAGTGATAAAAAACCAGAAAAAGAAGATTGCATGCCAGATTTTGGACCTGGATTTTGTAAATAATAAAAAATTAGGGATATGTTAAAAATAATGTATCCCTAATTTAATATTTATTATCTTTTCACTTATTATACTACATATAGTAAAAAAACTAATTAAAATTTAAAATGCTCCCATTTTTTTAGCTAATTGTTTTCCTCTTCTCATTATTCTTTTTTTATTCATCATTCCATCATTATACATCATTGCAACTCCAGCAGCTATTGCTGTTCCTATAATCATACCTTTAACAAATTTCATAAAATTCAAACTCCTTTCTTGTTTTAAAATAAATTGTAATTTGTTTGAGAAGAGCGTGTGGACGTGAGGAAAAAATTTATTTCGCAGAAATGGGATTTTTTTCCTCCGTCCTAGCGACTTTGAAAAAGAAATAGACCTCTCCCAATGGTTAATTTGCTGATTTTGCGGGTCGCCCTGGGGTGCGACCCCTACAACATTTGCAATTAATTTGTGCTGTTTTTTCTTGCGGGCGGACTTAGAGCACCCGCCCCTACGGCGTTTGCAATTAGTTTGTTGTTGTTTGCAATGGTTTATTTCTAATCTCTAACCTCTAATTTATAACTTCTAAACTACAATTTATCTAATTTTATTATTAATACTTTTACCACTTTTATACGTTTTTATTAATGAATAAATTTCATATATTGTAATTATTATTAAAAAAATTCCAAAATATTTTTTTAATTTATTTACTTCCATATTTACAGATATTTTAGCACCTATTATTGCTCCAAATATTCCTGATATTGCAACAGGAATACCTATTTCCCAATTTATTAATTTTTCTTTAAAGGTTGTAATAATAGCTGATATAGAGGTAGGTACAAAAAATACTAAATTTGTTGCTTGTGCTGTGTGTTGTTCTATTCCCATAAAAACAGATAATATAAGAATTAGTATTGTTCCTCCTCCCATGCCTGTTCCACTTACTGTTCCAGAAATTAATCCTGTAAAAAATTCTAACATTTTATCCTCTTTATAATTAAATTATCATTTTTATAGATACATACATTAAAAATATAATAAATAGTATTTTTAAAACTTTATCAGATAATTTTCTTAATAATTTTGCACCTATAAAACCACCTATAATTCCGCCAATAGCACATTTTATACCAATATTCCAATCTATATAATTATTATTATAATAATATAGTCCGCTAGTTATAACCATTGGTAAAATTGCAAAAACAGAAGTTGCTCTTGCTTCTGCTTCATTTAGTTTAAATATATGAACAAATGCAGGTACAACAATCATTCCCCCTCCTGCTGCAAAAAGTCCACTTATAAAGCCAGCAAGTATACCTATAGATATCTTTTTAATCATCGTCCTCTAGCTTTTCTTTTCCTTTTATATAATATTTATTAAACATTTCTTCTGCCAAAATTGTAAGTTCATTATCACATTTTAACATTTGAAATATTATTTCTTTTCTTAATTCTTCATTTTGTATGTTTTCTGCTTTATCAAGAAAAGTTTGTAATTCTTTTAAATATTTTTGGCTATTAGCCTTCCAATTTTCGTTTTCTATTTTTTTCATATTATTAGTTTTACAAAATAACATAATTTTATACTCCCATTTTTTGTTATTAACATTTTTACTGGTAGGCAACATTTTATTACGTTTATCGTTATATTGATTTCACTCCATGTTATTTTAAAACATAAAATGATAAAATACAACAAAATTATTAAAAAAGTGAGATGAAATTTTATGATTAAAATTAAATTATCAGATCTGTTAGGGAAACATAAAATGACACAAAAAGCATTATCCGAAATTACCAATATTAGACCTGCTACCATTTCTAAAATGTATTATGAAGAAGTAAAAAGAATTGATGTACGACATTTAAATAATATTTGTAAAGCATTTGATTGTGAAATTTCCGAATTATTAGAATATATTCCAGATGATAAAAAAAATTAAACAAAAGTGACAGAACCAAATTGTTAAAAATTTTTCAAAAATTTGAGTCTGTCACTTTTGTTAAATTTTTTAATCTATTGTATCGTCTTTTACATAGTATTTAGTTCCCAACATTTTATCTGGCAAATATTGTTGTTCAACCACATGGTTTGGATAATCATGCGGATATTTGTAACCTTGTCCATATCCGAATTTTTCCATATTAGAAACTGGTGCATTTCTAATATGCATAGGAATTTCCCCTGTATCTTTTGTTCTTACATCTTCCAATGCTCTGTCTATTGCTAAATATGTAGCATTTGATTTTTTTGAATTTGCTACATATACAGCAGCTTCTGATAGTATTATTCTGGCCTCTGGCATACCTACACTTGCCACTGCTTGCATAGCGCTATTTGCAACTACTAATGCATTTGGATTTGCAAGTCCAACATCTTCTGCAGCTGCTATAACAATTCTCCTAGCTAAAAATACTGGATCCTCTCCTCCTTCAATTGCCCTTGCTAAATAAAAAACTGTTGCATCTGGATCACTACCTCGCATAGATTTTATAAATGCACTTATATTATCATAATGGCTATCACCGGATTTATCAAATATTACCTTTTTTCTTCCAACACTATTTGCTGCAATTTCATTTGTTATTTCAATTACCCCATCATCATTTACTGCTGTGGTAAGTACTGCAATTTCTAAACTATTTAATGCAGTTCTAACATCTCCATTTGAAATTTCAGCAATTTTTTTTAATGTATTATCTTCTATTTTTATTTTATAATTACCCAAACCTTCAGGATTTTTTATTGCGTTTTTTAAAATTAAATATATATTATCAACTGTTAATGGTTTTAATTTAAACACCATAGATCTAGAAATTAAAGCTTTATTTACTTCAAAATATGGGTTTTCTGTAGTTGCTCCAATTAATATTACAGTTCCATCTTCTACAAATGGAAGAAGTGCATCTTGTTGGAGTTTATTAAATCTATGAATCTCATCTATAAATAAAATACATTTGCCACTTGGATTAAGTAATGGATTTTTTGCTTCTTCAATAGAATTTTTTATATCACTAACTCCACTAGTTACTGCATTTAGTTTTATAAATTTATATTTTGTAGTATTGCTAATAACCTTTGCCAGAGATGTTTTCCCGAGAACCTGTTGGTCCCCATAATATTATGCTAGATAGTCTATCTGCTTTTATTGTTCTGTATAGCACTTTATCTTTGCCTAATATTTCTTCTTGTCCTATAAATTCTTCTAAGGTTTTTGGTCTTACTCGGTGTGCTAGTGGTACATTTAAATCCATAGTTATCTCCTTTTTTAAATAAATTGTAGTTTGTAGGGATAAATTCATTTTCAAATCTGTAGGGGCAGATTCCATATCTGCCCGGAATTATTTATTGTTTTTCGGGCGGAAATTGATTCCGCCCCTACGACATCTGCAATTAATTTATGCTGTTTTTTCTTGCGGGCGGACACTAGGCCCGCCCCTACAACGTTTGCAATTAATTTATTGATTTGCTTTATCGGGCGGACAGGGTCGTCCGCCCCTACACAAAATTCCAAATTCCAAACACCAAATACCATCATACAAACTACAATTTATTTAATTCCTTCCCAAATATTTTAATGCTTGTTTTATTATTTCTTCTAATTCTAAATTTTTAACATCAATTTTTTGTAGTACATTTTCTATTTCTTTTCTAGTATATCCTAAAACTTGAAGTGCTGCAATTGCTTCATTTGAATCGTTATCTTTTTCAAGTTCAATGTTTATCTCTTCATTTGTTTCTATTGCACTCTCTGTTTTTAGCTTATCTTTTAATTCTAAAATAATTCTTGCTGCTGTTTTTTTACCAACTCCTGGTATTTTTACAAGTTTTGATATATCGTCTGAAATTACAGCTAATGCAAAAATTGATGGACTTATTTCTGAAAGCATGATTATTGCAGACTTTGCTCCAACACCACTTACAGATAATAAAAGTTCAAACATTCTTAACTCTTCATTAGAAGAAAATCCATATAGACTTATATTATCTTCTCTTACATAATAGTATGTATATACTTTAACAATATCTCCTAACTCACCTAGTTTCTCAATTGATTTAGATGGCATAAATACTTTATATCCAATTCCATGTACATCAATTATAACAAAATTATCTGTTTTTGTATCTAATGTTCCTTTTACATATGCAATCATTTTAATTCTCCTTTTTATTCCACAGTTACCGATTTTGCTAAATTTCTTGGTTTATCTACATCCAATCCCTTTTCTTTCGAGATATAATATGAAAATAGTTGCATTGGAATTACTGATAATATTGGTGATATTAATGGATTCGTTTTTGGAATTTTTATTATTTCACTTAATTCTTCATTTTTTATATCTTCACTTGTTATTACAAATACTTTTGCTCCTCTTGTTATAACCTCCTGAATATTACTAATTGATTTTTCTAATAAATCAGGATTTGTCATTGTTGCAATTACTGTTACTCCATTTTCTATTAAAGCTATTGGCCCATGTTTTAATTCTCCTGATGCATAGCTTTCTGAATGAATATATGAAATTTCCTTTAATTTTAAAGAACCTTCTAAACTTACAGCATAATCTGTTCCTCTACCTAGGAAGAACATATCCTTTTCTTTATATACTTTGTTTGCAATTTTTTTTACTAGTTTTGTTTCCTTTAAAACCTCTTCGATTTGTGATGGTAATTTTAATATGTCTGCTTTTAAATTGTCTATTTTAGTTTTATCTATTCTACCTAGTTTTTCTGCAAAATACATTCCTAATATAGTAAGTAATACAAGCTGTGATGTATATGCTTTTGTTGATGCAACTGCAATCTCTGGACCTGCATGAGTATATATTGAATAGTCTGCTTCTCTTGTTATTGAACTTCCTATAACATTAGATATTGCAAGTGTTTTTGATCCTTTTGATTTTGCAAGTTTTAGCGCTGCTATTGTATCTGCTGTTTCTCCTGATTGACTTATATATATACTTAAAGTTCTTTCGTCAATTAGTGGATCTCTATATCTAAATTCTGATGCAATATCTACTTCCACTGGTATTTTACAAAATTTTTCGAAAGTGAATTTAGCAGCAACTCCTGCATGCATTGCTGTCCCACATGCAATTATATAAATCTTATTTATACTTTGTAAATATTCCTTATTAAATTCTAACTCTTCTATTTCTATATGATTATTATCTAATTTTGCTCCAATTGTTTCTCTTATAGCTCTTGGTTGCTCATATATTTCTTTAATCATAAAATCTTCATAGCCATCTTTTTCCGCAGATGAAGCTCCCCACTCTATACTTTTTATTTTCTTTTTTATTATATTTAAATCCTTATCATAAAACTGTACTTTATCTCTTGATAATTCAACTATTTCATTATCATCTAATAAATAAAATTCTTTTGTATATGAAAGAATAGCTGGTATATCAGATGATATGTAATTTTCTCCAATCCCTTTTCCTATTACTAATGGACTATCTTTCCTTACTACTATCATTTTATCTCTATTATATTTAGATAATATTTCTATTGCATAACTTCCTTTTAAATTCTTACAAGCATTTTTTACTGCCCTTAATACCTTGTTTTCATCATCTAATTTATCTTGATTATAATAATAATGAATTAGATTTGGTATTACTTCTGTATCTGTTGCAGATAAAAAATTATATCCTTTTTCAATCAAAAAACTCTTTAATTCATGATAATTCTCTATTATACCATTGTGAACTACAGCAAATGAATTTGAATTATCCATATGTGGATGTGAATTTTCCTTTGATGGCTTTCCATGTGTTGCCCATCTAGTATGTGCAATTCCAATTGTTCCTTTTAAATCATTAATTCCATCCAACTCATATAACTTGTTTACCCTACCTTTATTTTTCTTTATTTCAATTTTGTCATCCTCTATTGTTGCAATTCCAGCTGAATCATATCCTCTGTATTCCAATCTTAATAGTCCATTAATTAGTATTGGACTTGCTTTTTTATCTCCTATATATCCTACAATTCCACACATTTCTTTCCTCCTAATATTTTATTAGAATTGAAAGTATATTTACTTATACTACTTTCAATATACTGTATTATATTACACTATTTTTGTTTTTGAAACAAGTATTTTAAAATAATATAAGTTAAAAAGTTACTAAAAAATCTTTCAAAATATTCTTTTATAAATTTAAATTTTATGGTATTATATAATTGTATAGAGTAATCAATGAAAGGAGATATTGTATCTACTACAATAAAATAATAAAATGAAAAACTATTATGAAATATTAGAAGTAAGTGAGAATGCTTCCCAAGAAGTAATTGAAAGAGCTTATAAAGTTCTTGCAAAAAAATATCATCCTGACACTTGGCCACAAGATAAAACATATTGGGCGGAAAATAAATTTAAAGAAATTACAGAAGCATATGAAGTTCTTTCTAATAATGAAAAAAGGAAAAATTATGATTTAAAAATTGAGCTTAATACATCTTTAGATGAGAAATATAATAATTTATATTCCGAACATGAAATGCTAAAACAAGAAATTAATAATATCAAAATAAAAAATGAATCTAATAAATACATTAATAATAAACATAACGACAATTTTGTAAAACCAAATTCATCTTACTTTAAAAGCTATATTAGTCGAATAGGAACAGTAATACGCAATGAAACTCAAAAACCTACTGAAGAACGTTCAAGGGACTTTAAAGCACTGATTTTAACTATAATTATAATATCAATTTTATTATTTGTATTTTGGAAAGTTCCTTTTCTACATAATTTATTATTCCCATAAAAATGGGAATAATTTTTTTATTTTTACCAATAATAATATTATAGATAAAATAGGTTTTAGTAAATATTTATATATAAGTTTCTGTAAAAGTATACCTATTAATGCTATATTCAATATAAAAAAGAGGTGCAAATATGGCTCTAGATTATAATGTTATTGGTGAAAGATTAAAACAAGCTAGATTAAATAAAAAATTAACACAAGAAAATTTAGCAGAAAAATTAGATGTTTCTGTTGCATTTTTAAGTAGAATAGAACGTGGTAGTTCTCTAATAAGCTTAAAAAGATTAAATCAAATATGTTCTATTTTAGATATTACAGAAGGCGATATTTTAAATGGTGTATCTAAAAATTCTAGTACCTATTTAAATAAGGATTTTTCTAATTTGCTCAAAAGTTGTCCACCAGAAAAAATAAGACTTATCTATAATATTGCAAAAGTAATAGTGGAAAACGAATAACTCTTAAAGCAAATTTCTATTTGATTTTTAATTTTATAATTAGAATAATTTATTAAGCTAAAACAAATAATTTTCGTCTGTCAAAATTATTTGTTTTAGCTTTTATTCTTTTTATGGATGCCATTTTCCATTTTGTATAAAAATAAGGTTAGTTTTTAAAGTAAAATCTACTTTAGTAAAAAAATGATTGTATTAAAGAAAGTTCCTAAAAGTTGAGGACT
>CANQYS010000025.1 GCA_947628115.1 uncultured Clostridia bacterium
GAATACCCGTGAGCTTGGAGGCCTTTAATTTCAAAAAATAATATTTTGCTAATAATCAAATGCTAAACTGAAGAAGTCAAACAAACTACAATTTAATAAAGCTTATTATTTAAACTCGTTTAAAGTTTTAAATTCGTATCCTTTTTGCTTAATTTCATTTATTACACTATCTAATATATTACAATTGTCCTTAGAGTTTGCATGTAATAATATTATTGCTCCATTATGAATATTTGATAATACTTTATTTTTGCCATACTCTTCTCTTCCCTGTTTATTTTCATCCCAATCATCATATGCTAAACTCCACATTGTAGTTGTATATCCTAAATTTTTTATTATGTCTAATGTTCTTTCACTAAATTCACCCATAGGTGGTCTTATATACTTCATTTCGTAATTGAACTTTTCGTATACTGCTGTGTGCAAATTCATAATTTCTTCCTTTATTTTGTTATCATCTAAGTCAGGCATACTTTTGTGGTTTACTGTGTGGTTTCCTACTATATGCCCTTCATCTATCATCCTTTTAACTAATTCTGGTTGCGTGTTTAAATAATGTGCTGTTATAAAAAATGCTGCTTTTACATCATTTTCTTTTAGTATATCTAATAGTTTAGATGTGTATCCTGCTTCGTAACCTTCATCAAATGTTAAATAAACATATTTGTCATTGCTATTTCCCATTGCTATTCCAGAATATTTGTCTAGTATTTCTTTATTGGTCTTTCCTAAATCAGGTTGTTCATTATTATCGTTTCTTTTTATCCCCCATCCTATTTTTTTATTTGACAATACACCTGTGGAACTAGTACTTATACTTGTTTTGTTTAAATTACTGTTTAGTACCATTACACTAAATGTAAATATAAATATTATAATTCCTAATAATATATATACTTTCTTTTTTGAATTCATACACTACCTCCTAAGTTGTTTTATTAAAATTAATATATATTTTTCTTTAAATACTATGTGTGCAACTGATATAATATTACATATATTTAGGTATATTAGTGTATAAAACATTATTGTACTTATAAATTAATAATTACTTATAAATTTCATTTTTGTTTTTTTATATTGACAATATTTATGTTTTGGATTATATTTAATATTAATTGGAAAAATAAGGAATTTTTCTTTTTTTATTGCAATTTATTGTAATATTATTGTTTTTTTTTAAAAAATAGGAGGAAATATGTTAAATTTTGTTATATGCGATGATAATTCTGCTGTACTTGATAGATTGTCCAAAATGTTAGAAGCAATATTCATTAACAATAATATTGAAGCAAAAATAGGTTTAAAATCATTAACTGCATCTGAAGTAATAAACTATCTTGAAAGTAGTAAAGTAGATGTTCTAATTTTAGATATAAATTTAAAATCTGATATTAGTGGATGTGATATAGCAAATATGGTTAGAAAGAAAAATAAAGACGTATATATAATTTTTACCACTGGTCATTTAGAATATGCATTACTTGCATACAAATATAAAACTTTTGACTATCTTCCAAAACCAATAGTTGAAGAAAGATTAGAAGAAACTATATTACGACTTTTAGATGATATGAAACATACTCCTTCTAAATTTATTAGATTAAATAATAACAAAACAATAATAAATCAAGATGAAGTAAATTATATAAAAAAAGATGGTATGAAACTAGTTTTTTGTACTAATAATCGTACTTATGAGACTTATAGTTCTTTTAATAAACTTGAAGGTTGCCTACCAGAAAATTTTGTTAGATGCCATAAATCTTATATAGTTAATGTAAAAAATATTTCTGACGTAAATTCTAATAAAAATACAATATTTTTCCCTCATGATGAAACATGCTCTATTGGAGCAAAATATAAAAATAAAATTTTGGAGGTCATAAAAAATGGAAATTCTACAAACAATTTGGAACGCGTTAACTACGGAAAATGAAATGTTAACTAATATAATAACATCATTTCTTATGTTAATAGAATTAACAGTATCCATGTTACTATTTACAAGTATACTAAACATTTCTGCAAATAAAAATCAAAAAATTGCATATATATTAATTTCATCATTTGTTGGAATTTTTAGTATGTGGATAATTCCCGCTCCATATAACACCTTTCTTAACATACTGGCATGTCCTGTTCTTGTATATTTAATTTTTAAAGCAAATATTTTAAAATCACTTTTAGCTCAAATTGTAACATATTTAATTTTTCTTATAATAGTTCCAATATTAGTAAGTATATATACCTACATATTTAATGTTAATTCAAATGCATTAGTTATAATACCATTATGCAAATTTATATATTCTATAACCTTATATATAATAGTTTACTTATTATATAGACTAATTGAAAAATTTAAAATAAATATCCAATTGATAAATTCTATGAAAAGAAAAAATAATTTTAAATTATTATTTAATTTTATTATTGGAATTATTGCTATATCAATTCAAGGATATTTAGTAAATGTTTACAGTGATTATATACCTTTATGGCTTAATTTATTAAGTATAATAATGTCAATAATATATTTTTTGATTAGTATATATAGTTTATCTAGAACAAAACAGCTTGAAGTTACTACTGAAATATTAGAAGAAGAAAAATTATATAATAAAACCTTAACAATACTTTATGATAATATTAGAGGTTTCAAACATGATTTTAATAATATTGTACAAGCAATAGGTGGATATATTTCTACAAATAATATGGAAGGTTTAAAAGAATATTATTCTGGTTTAATGGATGATTGCCAAAAAGTTAATAATTTAGCTATACTTAACCCTGAACTTATAAATAATCCTGCAATATATAGTTTACTTACTTCTAAATACAATAAAGCTGAAGAATTAGGTATAAAAATTAATTTTGAAGTATTTTTAGATTTAACAACTTTAAATATAAAAATATATGATTTGACTAGAATTTTAGGAATAATTTTAGATAATGCAATCGAAGCAAGTAGCAAATGTGATGAAAAAATTATAAATATTACTATTCGCAAAGACAATAAAGCAAATAGACAATTATTTATAATAGAAAACACTTATTTAAACAAAAATATAGATACAGAAAGAATTTTTGAAAAAGGATATACTTCAAAAACCGAAGATGGAAATAATCATGGTCTTGGATTATGGGAAGTTCGTAAAATTCTAAAAAAGAATAATAACTTAAATTTGTATACTACTAAATCTGATAAATTTTTTAAACAACAATTAGAAATTTATTTATAAAAATGGGCAAAGAAGCTGTGTTGAATCAGCTTCTTTGTTATATAAAATCAACTATATAATTAATCTTTTTTTATTAATGATGCTGGCATTTTTGGTTGATGAAAAACAAACCAATATGCACATGCAGTATTTGTAGATTTTGCATATTTTTCTGCAACTTTAGCTAACAATTTTAACATATAATCCCTCCTTTCATTTTTAAAAGCATTTATGCTTACTTTTAAAATGCAACTAATCAAATAAGATTTCACACTTATGCTTTATTATTTTTTTAATTTATGTAAAATAATATTAAGCTACATTATTTGCTTTTTCAGATTTTAAATACTCTTCATATCCATATTTATTATTTGTTATTTTATACATAAAGCGAGTTATTGCTATTGTTTGTAGTAAGGTTCCAAATATTAATAAATTTGATATTACAGAATTTCTTATAAATACTGCTATAAGTAATGTTAATGTCATTGTTATATATGATAAATTTCTTTTTAAATCTCTGTCTTTTTTTCTTAGAATAGGAACTGCTTCTGTATCTGCTGGAGCATATAATTTAATCATAATCATGCTAAAAATCCATATTGTTACTACTAGAATATATTTTATATATATGTGTTGTATTATTACATATTTACTTAAAACTGCATTTCCTATATAAAATAAACTTGTTGCAATAACACAACCAATGTGTGTTTTTAAATGTACACCACCAGAAAAAGTTTTGTATGGCATTATAAATAATAAAGATAATATTGTAAGTTTTAATACCCCAAATATATATGCAATTGCAATTATTATAAAAGTTTTTGGAATTTCACCTAGAACTAATTGTAAACCATAATTTATTACTTCTGCTCTTTCTTCATCTATTTCCGGCATTTTATTTTGTATTTTTTTAGTTAATTTATTACATAACTTTTCTATCAAATAAAACCACCTCATCTGTTTCTAATGTAATTTTATATTTTATTTGTCTGTGATTTATTTTTTTCTATGAAATAAAAAAAATCATATATGAAAAAATGTAATTTTATTTTCATACATGATTCTTTTAGTTTTATAAAATTAACATAACAATATTACTATGAAAGTATTATTAATCTTCCCATCTTCCATATATACCACATGGTAATATCAAATTAGAATTTGTCATTGGTAATCCTATTTCTCCTGATGTTATTTTTCCTTTATATTTTTTTAAGTTTAATTTTAATAAATTGCTTAATACTTCTGATGATATTCCTGTAGTATATGAATTTATTAAAAAAAATAATGGATTGTTACTTAAAACTTTGCTACAAAGATTTATTAAATCTGAAATGTTATTTTCAAATTGCCAGACCTCTCCGTGATGCACCTCTTCCATATGATGGTGGATCCATGATTATTGCATCATATTTATTTTCTCTTCTTATTTCTCTATTTACAAATTTTATTACGTCATCAACTATATATCTAATTGACTTATCTTGCAGTTTAGAAGATATAACATTTTCTTTTGCCCATGTTACCATCCCTTTTGAACTATCTACATGGCAAACAGACGCTCCTGCATATAAGCATGCAACTGTTGCGCCTCCCGTGTATGCAAAAAGATTTAATACTTTTATTGGTCTTTTTGCGTTTTTTATTTTATTTATCATCCAATCCCAATTTACCGCTTGTTCTGGGAATAATCCTGTATGTTTAAATCCCATTGGTTTTATATTAAATGTAAGTTCTTTATATTTTATTTGCCAGCTTTCTGGAAGTTTTGTTTTATAACTCCAACCTCCTCCTCCGCTACTACTTCTTTTATATACAGCATTTACTTTTTCCCATTTTTTTGGATATGTTTTTTCTTTCCATATTATTTGTGGATCTGGTCTTACTAATATTATATCTTTCCATCTTTCTAATTTTTCTCCATTTGCCATGTCTAATATTTCGTAATCTTTCCAATTATTTGCTATGTTCATTGTTTTGTCCTTTCTTATTTATATAAATTGTTGTTTGTGTGAGTGGAATTCTAGGGACTGCCCCTAAAAATCACCAATTTTGGGGATTTTTGGGACTGTCCTGAATTCACCTAAATTAACCATTGGGAACAATTTATTTGCGGGTCGCCCTGGGGTGCGACCCCTACAACGTCTGCATTTGGTTGTTTTGCTAATTTCTTTTCGGGCGGACGAGGCCCGCCCGCAAGAAACAAACCAATTGCAAACATCGTAGGGGCGGAATCAATTTCCGCCCGAAAAACAATAAATAATTCCGGGCAGATATGGAATCTGCCCCTACAGATTTGAAAATGAATTTATCCCTACAAACTCCAATTTATAAAACATTTAATATGCTTAAAAAATTATATATTAATATAATATTTGTTATAGTTAATAAACTAAAAATTGCTAAAAGTCCTGTTATAATTTTATTTTTTTTTATTAATTCTATTATTTTATTTTCTTTCTTTTGCTTTTTTTGTGTTTTTTCTTCATACCTAGCATCCCAAAACTCGTCTTTTGTAATATCTATCATATTATACACCCCTTGTTTTATAATCTTTTTTAATTATATTCAAGGAATTGTATAAATATTACAACTTTCACAAGAGTTCTTTCTTGATTTTTCTTGCTAATTCTTCTGTTATTCCTTTTACTTGTGAAATTTCTAAAATATCTGCCTTTTTTATTGCATCTACACTTCCAAATTTCTTAAGTAATTCTTGTTTCTTTTTTTCTCCTATACCTTTTATTTCATCTAATTTAGATTTGGTTGTGTCCTTATTTCTAAGTTTTCGATTATACTCAATTGCTATTCTGTGAACTTCATCTTGCATATTTGTAACAAAGTTCATTAACTTTTCATTTAATTGTATTTTTTCTTTATTTTCATCAATTAATCTATTTGTATTATGCTTATCGTCTTTTACCATACCAAATACAGGTATATCTATATTATATTTTTTTATTGCTCTCTTTATAGCTCTTATTTGTGTTATTCCTCCATCTGCAAATATAACATCTGGCAATTCTCCAAATGCACCTTTTGGACTCTCTATAGAATGTTTTATTCTTCTTGTTACAACCTCTTCCATACATTTTGGATCATCTTGTGTAAATACTGTTTTTATTTTAAATTTTCTTGCCAAATTTTTATTAATAAACCCGATTTTTTGCTACACACATACCTGCAACCATATATTCTCCAGCTATATTAGATATATCAAAACATTCTATTTTTCTTGGTAATTTATCAAGATTTAAGCTCTCTTTTAATTGTAATAAAATGTTTTCTTTTTCTTTATTTCTATTATCTAAAGTTATTTTTGCATTATTATTTGCCATTTCTATAAATCTAAATTTTTCTCCCTTTTGTGGAATTTTAAATTCAATTTTTCTTTGTTCTTTATTTGATAACAATTCTTGTATTAAATCTATATCTTCTATTCTTTCTGGTATCATTATTTTATTTGGTAAATCTGTTTTATTTATATAATATTGCTTAATAAATTCAGATAAAGTTTCATTTTCTGTTAAGTTATTTGTATTTTCAAAAAAATAATGTTCTCTTCCTATCATTTTACTATTTCTTACAAAAAATATTTCTATACAAATTGCTAGTTCATTTTTCGCAATTCCTATTACATCTATAGATCTTTCATTTATATTAGATACTTTTTGTTTTTCTGAAATTCTTTCAATTGCAATTTTTTTATCTCTTAAAATTGCCGCTTTTTCATACTCTTGCTCTTCTGCAAGCTTTGTTATTTGTTCATTTAATTGTTTTATAATTTCTTTTGTTTTTCCTTCTAATAGCATTATAATTTCATCTATTTGTTTTCTGTATTGTTCTTTAGAAACATATCCCATACATGGTGCTAAACATTTTTTTATATGATAATTTAAGCAAGCCCTTTGATTACTTTTAAAATTTCTACACTGTCTTATTTGAAACCTTTCTTTTATAAAATTTATCATTTCTTTTGCTGATCCTGAAGAAGCATAAGGTCCAAAATATTTAGCTCCATCATTTTGTATTCTTCTAGTAAAAAAGACATTAGGATAATCTGATTTTACATCTATTTTTATATATGGATAAGTTTTATCATCTTTTAAGAGCACATTAAATTTAGGCATGTTTTTTTTAATAAGGTTGCACTCTAATATTAATGCTTCCGCTTCGTTATCTGTTACTATGTATTCAAAATGATCAATTAAAGAAACCATTTTTTCTATTCTTGCTGTTTTATTATTTTTATTAAAATATTGTTTTACTCTATTTTTTAGTATTACTGCCTTTCCTACATATAATATGTTATCATTTTTATCTCTCATTATATAAACCCCAGGTTTTTCTGGAAGTTTTTTTAATTCTTCTTTTATATTAAACATTTTCTCCTCTTTTTTGGGAAAAAGGGGCCTGGCCCCTTTTTCCCCCATTTTTTATTCTATATATCCTATGTATGGAAGATTTCTATATTTTTCATCCCAATCTAACCCATATCCCACTATAAATTTATCTGGTATTTGGAATCCTGTGTAATCTACTTTTACGTCTACTACCCTTCTGTCTGGCTTGTCCAATAAAGCACAAAGTTTTACAGAATTTGGTTTTTTCATTTTTAAATATTTAATTAAATAAGAAAGAGTTCTTCCTGTGTCTATTATATCTTCTATTACAATAACATCTTTTCCCTGAATACTATCTTTTAAGTCTAATTTCATATTTATTTCGCCAGTACTTTCTGTTCCATCTCTGTAACTAGACACTCTTATAAATTCAAGTTTTACATTTTCTTTTATTCTTCTTGCTAAGTCTACAGTAAAAAATATTGACCCTTTTAGTATACATACAAATATAATTTCTTTTCCCTTATATTCTTTTTCTATCTGTTTTGCTATTTCGTCGACTCTTTTGTGTAATTTTTCTTCATCAATTAATGTTTTTATTTCTACCATATATAATCTCCCCATATAAATAATATAGTTCTATTATACTATTTCCATCACTTTTTTTCAACCAATATTATTTGCTGTCAACTAAAAATTGCTAACAATGTTGCTCCAGGTATGCCTAATACACCTACAAATATAGCTGTTAATAAATTTAATCCAATATGTATATTAAATGATATTCCTATATAGTTAATAATTGCTATTAATAATCCTCCTAATATAGAATTAATTATCAATTTTATTATTTTTTTTAGTGGTAATATAAATATTCTTCCAAATATTACTATTGCTGCTATACAAAATAAAAAAATAATTATAGTATTAGTGTTATCCATAGGCTTATCCTCCATTTACTAATACTATAATTATGCTTGTTTTTTATTAATATTACTTTTATATAGCTTTTGTTTGCTCAAGTCTTATTTGTAAATTATTAATCATATCTACAACTATTCCTTTTTGTTTTACTTGTTTTATTAAATAATCTAATTTTGCTTTATTTGCTTTAATTTGATATGAATAATAATCAACTAATTCTGCCTCTGCTGATTCAAAATTTTTATTTGCTATTAATAATTCTCTTTTGGTATCTAATATAGATTTTAATAAATCTATATCTTTTTGAGCTTTTTTATTTTTTATATTATATTGCATAAATTATTCTTCTCCTTTTTGTTATACTATATTTGTAGTATATTCCAATTTAAGAATAATTATGTAATCATTTATACAATTCGTTAATATCAAATTTTTTTACATTCTCTATACACTCATTTAAAAAGTACTGGTCTGTTTGACCTGCAATATAATCTATAATTGCTCTTTTTATTTCTGTGTTAGTTTCTTTACATTTTACAAATTTATATAAATTTCTATCAGATTCTGTATAAATTTTATTATCTTTTACATTTTCTATTTTATTTAAATAGCAATAATATAATTTGTTAAATAGTTCTTTTATAAAATCTTGATGCTTATTTGCTTCTGAAGATGCATATATATATTTATAATTCCAGTCTTTTAACTCCATAAGAGCTTGAAATACTTTATCTGAAAATACTAAATATGGTTTATCTAAACTATTTATTATTATATCTTTTATTAGCGTATCTACAATTTGTGAATTATTATTACCTAAAACTTTGGTTATTTTTTGAGGTATTTTATCTCTTTGTACAATACCTATCTTTATTGAATCCTCTATATCTCTTCCTATATATGCAATTATGTCAGATAATCTAACTACTGAAGCCTCTAATGTCATTGGAATTATTTTTTTGCTATAATTTTCTTTTTTAAAGGTATTATGTAAATCTGCTTCAAAATCCATTATATTTTTTTTAGCATTATATGTATATTTATTAATAAGGATTTCTCCATTATGAGCAAGTATTCCATCTAAAGTTTCAATACTTATATCTATTTTTTCTAAATCTTTTAATACTCTTACACTTTGAGCATTGTGACAGAAATAACCTATTCCCTCTTTTCTACATATTTCATCCAAGTATTTTTCTCCTTTGTGTCCAAAGGGACTATGTCCCACATCGTGTCCTAATGCTATAGCTTCTATTAAATCTTCATTTAACTTTAGGCTTCTACCTATAGTTCTTGCAATTTTAGAAACAAGTTGTACGTGTAATACCCTATGTGTTATATGATCATTCTTCGTAAATGAGTATACTTGTGTTTTATCTATATATCTTGTATATGCTAAAGAGTGTATTATTCTATCTATGTCCCTGAAAAATATTGGTCTTATATCTTGTTTGTCCTTTTCAGAAAAATTTAATTTATAAGACTTGCATGCATATTTTGATAAAATAATTTCTCTTGATAGCATATTTGTTCTTGCATTTTCTAACTTTTCGTCCATAAACTCACCTCGTTAAAATTATATATAAAAAATTACTTGTTGTAAATATAAATTAAATACTTGATTTTTATATATATTTGTTATATTATATATATGTTTACTTGTCTTCGACAAGTAATTTATGATAGTGACCTGCTTGCAAAAAAGTTATCTCTAAATTTTTTTTTATTTGATTTTTATTAGAATTCCTCCTTATTTTTTTCATATATGTGCAAGCAGGTCACGGTAAAAGGAGTAATCCTCTTACTATTATTACTAGTTTATAATACTAGTAAAAGCTCCATAAAGGAGGAATGGAGCTTTTTTTATGTTTTTTTTTATTTTACTTGCAAATTTCTCATTTACATGTTACAATAGAAAAAGTGAAAATTTATTTTGACTTTAAGGAGGTGCAAATTAAATGCCAAATATTAAATCTGCAATTAAAAGAGTTGATATTATTGAAAAGAAAACGTTAAGAAATAATATGATTAAATCTGAATATAAAACAGCTATAAAAAAATTTGAAGCAGCAGTATTAGAAGGAAACAAAGAGAATGCTGAAAATCTTTTTAAAGATGCTGTTAAAAAAATAGATGGAGCTTGTTCAAAAGGTGTTATTAAAAAGAACACTGCATCTAGAAAAAAATCTAGTTTAGCAAAAAAATTAAATACATTAGCATAATAAATTAATTTTAGAAAACAAATCTTTATGATTTGTTTTTTGTTTTTGTTAATATGAAAAATCTCGGCAGAATTTTCTCCATCATCCAAATTCTAAAATCTAAATTCTAAACTCTATTCCAATAATTACCTTTGATTTACTATTTTTTATGTGTTACCATAAATATATAAGAATTAAATTGTTGGAGGTATTTAGATGATTAATAAAATTATAAATAGTGTTAAAAGTATAGAAAAAGATACATTAAAAATAATGCTTTCGGGTCTTAAGTTTTCTTTTAGTATTTATTTATTATCTGCTATTGTATTACTAATTTATATAATAAATCCTATTTCGTACATAATATATAATTCTGGCCTTATTTTATTTAAAACAAGTTTAATATTCGCTGTTTCTTTTTTTATAGGCGCTCTTACAATAGATAATATTAAAAAACAAATAATTTAAAACAAAAGAGAGCAGACCTTAATAGTTTATTTTTAACTATTGGGGTCTGCCTATTTTTGTCTTATTTTTTTAATTCTTCCAAGAACATTTTGTTTAGCATTTGAGGATTTGCTTTTCCTTTTGTTTCTTTCATTGCTTGTCCTACTAAAAATCCTAATGCTTTGTCCTTTCCTGCTTTAAAGTCTGCAATTGACTGTGGATTTGCTTCTAATATCTTTAATACTACTTCTTTTATGGCACCTTCGTCTGATATTTGAACCCATCCCTTTTCTTCTATTATTTTTTGTGGTTCTCTTGGATTTTCAAACATTTCTTGTAATACTTTTTTTGCAATGCTTGAACTTATTGTTCCTTTATCTATTAATACTACTAAATTTCCTAGTTCGTCTGCTGTAAAAGGAATGTCAGATGGTTCTAGTTCTTTTTCGTTTAATTCTTTTATTATATCTGTCATTATCCAGTTACTAACTGCTTTAGGGTTGTTGCAAACTTTAGTTGCTCCTTCAAATAAATCAGAAAAATATTTTGACGATATTAATATATTGCTATCATATTCAGGTAAATTATATTCTTCAATATATCTTTTCTTTCTGCTTTCTGGCATTTCTGGAAGACTTTTTCTTATATTTTCCTTCATTTCTTCTGATATTCTAATTGTAACTAAATCTGGATCTGGAAAATATCTATAATCTTGTGCATCTTCTTTATCTCTCATTGGAAAAGTTTTACCAGATACGTCGTCCCATCTTAATGTTTCTTGGTCTATTTTTCCTCCATCTTCTAAAACTTCTATTTGTCTTTCTGCTTCGTAATCTATTGCTCTTACTATAGACCTAAATGAGTTCATATTTTTCATTTCTGTTCTAGTTCCAAATTCTTTTTGTCCTTTTTTTCTAACAGATACGTTAACATCTGCTCTAAGTGATCCTTCTTGCATTTTACAGTCTGATACTTCTATATATTCTAATATTGATTTTAATTTTTTCAAATATAAATCTACTTCTTCGCTACTTCTTAAATCAGGTTCTGATACTATTTCTATTAACGGAACACCTGCTCTGTTTAAATCAACTAAACTTCCTCTTCCATAATCATCATGATTTAATTTTCCTGCATCTTCTTCAATATGTATTCTTGTAAGTCCTATTTTTTTCTTTTCTCCATTTACTTCTATTTCTACATACCCATGCTCGCAAAGTGGCATATCATATTGTGATATTTGATATGCTTTTGGTAAATCTGGATAAAAATAGTTTTTTCTATCATTTTTACTTATATCTGCTATTTTGCAGTTTGTAGCAAGTCCTGCTTTTATTGCGTATTCTACTACTTTTTCATTTAAAACTGGAAGTGTACCAGGCATTGCCATACATACTGGACAACAATGGGTATTTGGCTCCCCTCCAAATTCAGTAGGACAAGAACAGAATATTTTTGTTTTTGTAGATAATTCACTATGAACTTCTAGTCCTATAACTATTTCATAATCTTCTCTTGACATGTTTTTCCTCCTTTATATGTATAGGGACAAACCTCAGTCACTGGTATTCCTCATAGATTGAGGTATGTCCCTACTGTGACCTAAGTAATGTCAGTATTTCAGTACTATACATTTGTTAATTTTTAAACATTGGTTTGTGATTTTCTCTAAATTTTATTTTTTGCTCATATGTATATGCTGCTTTAAGTATTGTTTCTTCATCAAAATGTTTTCCTATTAACTGCATACCTATTGGCATACCTTGGCTATTTACTCCACATGGAATTGATATTCCTGGAAGTCCTGCAATATTAACAGTTACTGTGCACAAGTCTGCTAAGTACATTTCTAATGGATTATTTGATTTAGAACCTATTTCATAAGCTACAGTTGGCGATGTAGGTGTTAATAATACATCATATTTTTCAAATAATTTTTCAAATTCTTTTCTAATTATAGTTCTAACTTTTTGTGCCTTTTTATAATAAGCATCATAATACCCAGATGAAAGAACATAAGTACCAAGTATTATTCTTCTTTTTACTTCTGCCCCAAATCCCTCGCTTCTTGAATTTCTATATATATCTTTTAATGAAGTAAAATTTTTTGTACGGTATCCATATCTTATTCCATCAAATCTTCCTAAATTTGAACTTGCTTCTGCACAAGCAATTATATAGTAAACTGCTAGTGATTCATCTGCAATATCTAGTGAACATTCTTCTACTATTGCTCCCATTTCTTTATATTTATTTACTGCTTCTTTCACTGCCGTTTTTACTTCTTCATTTATTCCATCTCCAAAATATTCTTTTGGAACACCTATTTTTAATCCCTTAACATCTTCTTTTAGAGCTTTTGTATAATCTTTTTTCTCTGCATCTACTGATGTAGAATCTTTTTCATCATGTCCTACAATTAAATTTAATAGCATTGCTGAGTCTGTTACATCTTTTGTAATTGGTCCTATTTGATCAAGCGAAGATGCAAATGCTACTAATCCATATCTTGATACTAAACCATATGTAGGTTTTAATCCAACTACTCCACACAAAGAAGATGGCTGACGAATTGATCCACCTGTATCCGAACCTAATGCCCATGGTACCATATTTGCAGCTACTGCAGCAGCAGAACCTCCACTTGAACCTCCTGGTACTGTATTTAAATTCCAAGGATTTCTAGTTTTTTTAAATGCAGAATATTCTGTTGAAGCTCCCATTGCAAATTCATCCATATTAAGTTTTCCTAAATAAACCATGTTTTCTGCATTTAATTTTTCTATAACTGTTGCATTATAAGGTGCAACAAAATTTTCTAACATTTTAGAACTACATGTTGTTTTAGTACCTTCAATACACATATTATCTTTTATTCCTATTGGAATACCTGCAAATTTTGTATTTCTTTCTTTAATTGTCTTTACTTTTTCTAAAGCCTCTTTATCTGAAATAGTTACAAAAGCTTGTACATCTTTTTCTTTATTGTTTATTCTATCTATATAGCTTTTTGTTATATCTTCTAAACTTATTTCATTATTATCTAACTTTTCTAATAATTCATGAACAGTTAATTCATAAAGTTCCATTAAAACTCTCCTTTCAAATTTCACATATACTTTTATAAAACAAATCAAAAGTAGTATATTGCAAAGCAAACAAATAAAAATTTTTGAGATTATACACTGTATATCGAAAAAATTATTATGCAGTTTAACAAAGCAAGATGCTGCTTTTCATTTGTTTTAAATAACCTTGGGAATTTTGAACATATAATCCTCTTGCTCAGGTGCATTTTGCAATAAAATTTCTCTATTTCCAAATTCTTTTATTTCGTCTTTTCTAAATACATTAGAATTATTTACAGTTCCTATTGATTCTTCAACATTATCTGTGTTTACACTATTTAATATTTCTACAAAGTTTAATATATCTTGTAAATTTTTTGCATATTCATCTATTTCATTATCCTTAATATTAAGATCTGCAAGTTTTGCTATATGCAATATTTCTTCCTTACTAACAACCATAAAAATACTCCCTTTCTTTAATAATTTAACTAATGCGTTTATTATATAATCTTTCACAAAAAAAAACAAGACATATCGTCTTGTTTTTATTGAATCCTTAATTTTTATTTTAAAATCCACTTTTTTTAAGAGTGGATTTTAGTTTTGTACGAAAAAATGTTAAAATAGTAG
>CANQYS010000026.1 GCA_947628115.1 uncultured Clostridia bacterium
CTACTATTTTAACATTTTTTCGTACAAAACTAAAATCCACTCTTAAAAAAAGTGGATTTTAAAATAAAAATTAAGGTGTATAAAAATAATTTTACAAAATACTTTCATTTTTTACATATTTATTGTATAATGTTATTTAGAGTTTATAATTTAGGAGGAAACTTATATGTGGAGTTTTTGGTTAATTGTAGCTGGTATTTTCTTTATAATAGAAATTGCAACAGTAGGTTTTTTAATCTTTTGGTTAGGAGTTGGAGCAATTTTTGCTATGATAACCAGTTTTATAACAAATAATATAGCAATACAAACTATTGTGTTTGTTCTTGTTTCTAGTATATTAATACCACTTACTAAACCTCTTGCAGATAAGTTCTCTGGCAAAAAAGCAGTTGCAACAAATAGTTATTCTCTTATAAATAAACATGGAATTGTTATTGCAGATATTAATCCTATAGAAGGAACTGGACTTGTAAAAGTAAATGGAGAAACTTGGTCTGCAAAGTCTGAAAGTGAAGTATCAATAGCAAAAGGTACAGAAGTAAAGGTCTTATCTGTTGAAGGAGTAAAATTAGTTGTATCTCCAATAAAGATAAATTCTGTATTATAAAGAAAGTTTTTAATATTTTAATAAAATATATTATATTTAGGAGGAAATAATATGACATTTTTAATTATATTATTAATTATAATACTAATTATTGCAGTTAAATCAATTAAAGTAGTTAGACAATCTGAAGTATACATTATTGAAAGACTTGGAAAATTCCATAAAATTGCTGATGCCGGACTTACAATAATTATACCTTTTGTTGATCATGTAAGAAGTGTAGTAAGTTTAAAAGAGCAAACAATGGATATACCACCACAAGGTGTTATTACAGAAGATAATGTTACTATTACAATAGATACTGTTGTATTCTATCAAATTACAGATCCTGCAAAAGCTGTATATGAAATTCAATCTTTAAAGAAAGGTATTGAATACTTAGCTCAAACTACTATTCGTGATATAGTAGGTAAAATGAATTTAGATTCTACTTTTAGTTCAAGAGATTTAATTAATAATCAATTAAGAATAACTCTTGATGAAGCTACAGATAAATGGGGATGCAAAATAAACAGAGTTGAAATAAAAGATATTAGACCACCAGAAGATATTCGTGATGCAATGGAAAAACAAATGAATGCAGAAAGAAATAAAAGAGCATCTATTTTGCAAGCTGAAGGAGAAAAACAAGCCGCTATTACTATAGCAGAAGGTCAAAAAGAAGCTGCTATTTTACAAGCTGAAGCTGAAAAAGAAGCTAAAATAAGAAGAGCTGCTGGTGAAGCTGAGGCAATTAGAGAAGTTGCTAAAGCTAAAGCTAAAGAAATTGAAATGGTTTATGAATCTATTAAAAATGCAAATCCTGATGATAAATTAGTTCAACTAAAATCTTTAGAAGCTCTTGAAAAAGTTGCAAATGGAGAGGCAAATAAAGTATTTATTCCTTTTGAAGCAACAGGAGCACTTGCAGGTTTAGGTTCAATTAAAGAAGTTATGAAAGATGAAAAAAAATAAAAAAATCCGCTTATAGCGGATTTTTTTATTTTTAGATACATTATTCTTCTAATCCAAAACTTACTCCTAATGCATCGTTTATTTTATTCATTATTATATTATCATCTATATGTCCTATTTTTTCTTTTAATCTACTTTTATCTATTGTACGTATTTGTTCTGCTAAAACTACTGAGTTTGATTTTAACCCAAATTCCTTTGAATCTAATTCTATATGTGTAGGTAGTCTATTTTTATTTAATTGCGACGTTATTGCTGAAACTATTACAGTTGGACTATATTTATTTCCTGTATCATTTTGTATTACTAAAACTGGCCTTATACCCCCTTGTTCTGAACCAACTACTGGACTTAAATCTGCATAAAACATATCTCCTCTTTTGACTATCATATTCTTCACTCCTGCAATTTTTTATATTTCATTTAATCTATATATTTTAGATATGAGTTTCGAGAATAAGAATATAAATTTACTTTAATTTTATATATCATTTGCAATTTCTTTTAATTTGAAAGCCAATATATCATCCTTTTGTAAATTATTTATTTCTATCTCATTATATAATATGTAAATTACTATTTTTTGTGTTATATCTCTTATTTCTAATTTGCTAGGTTTACCTGTAGTTTTATTAATACATAGCTTTTTATATGTTATGTATTTATTGCCATTTTTTATTTTTATTTCTAAAATTATTTCTTCATTATTTTCTGATATGTTTTTTTCTTCTGATTCATTATAGTCATTTATAAAATCTATTAATGTGAGGTTACTTTCTCCTACATATGGGTAATTCTCATATATTTTATTTAAGTTTAATTTAGTATTTTGTAATTTCAAATTTGTACCATCATATATAAAAGATACACCACTTAAATTTTCTGGCTCTAATATTTCTTTTTTAAAGTTGTTATTTTCTCTACTACATTTTTCGTATACTAAATATTTATTGCTGTTTTTATTAGATTCTACTGTAATTTCTTCCTTTGCTTCATATGAGTTAATATCTAAAATATATTGTGCAATTTCTTCTGATGATTTACTACTCATATTATTTCCAATTTTTAATGATTTATAATTTGTTTTTATAAAAAATGCAATAATAATTATTACAATAACAATTACTATGGTTACAATTTTTTTCATTTTTATCACTCCCCTAAATTGTAGTTTATGTGTTTCAGGTGAATTCAGGACAGTCCCAAAAATCCCCAAAATTGGTGATTTTTAGGGACAGTCCCTAGAATTCCCCTTACACAAACTACAATTTATATAATTAAAAAAAGAATAGATATTACACTATTCCTTTATAACTTTATTCATATATTATTAAAATATTCTTCAAGACAAACTACTAACTCATTAATATTTTCTATTCTATTTACTTTTTCTCTTAAACTGCTAGAGTCTTTTAAATTTTTTATATACCAACAGATATGTTTTCTCATTTCTCTTATTGCAATGTACTCTCCTTTTTCTTTAACTGCTAAATTTAAATGCTCTTTTATTACATTTAACTTTTGTATGTTAGAAACTTCTAATTTTTCTTCTCCATTTAATTCTTTTATTATATTATATATAAGCCAAGGATTTCCTAAGTTTGCTCGTCCTATCATTATTCCATCTACGCCTGTATATTCAAACATTTTTTTAGCATCTTTTGCTGTTTTTATATCGCCATTTCCTATTACAGGTATTTTTACACTTGCTTTTATATTTTTTATAATATCTAAATCTACTTGTCCGTGAATAATATTCCTCTCTAGTTCTTCCATGTATTGTAATTGCCATAGCGCCAGCGTTTTCTGCTATTTTTGCAATTTCTATAGCATTTATATTATCATTATTCCATCCTTTTCTAATTTTTACTGTTACAGGTTTATTTGTATTTTCTACTACATTTCTCACAATTTTTTCTACTAAATTGGGATTTAATAATAACTTACTTCCATCTCCATTTTTCACTACTTTTGGAGCAGGACATCCCATATTAATGTCTATTATATCAGCATTTTTTGAAATTTTTTTTGCTACCTCACCCATAATTTCTGGATCGCTTCCAAAAATTTGAAATGATATTGGTCTTTTTTCTCCTTTTGTATTTAATAATTTACTTGTTTTTTCATCATTATAATATAAAGCTTTACTGCTAACCATTTCCGTACATATCAATCCTGGATTGCTATATTTTTTACATATTATTCTAAATGGTAAGTCTGTAATTCCAGCCATTGGGGCAAGTAATATATTATTATCTAGTTCTACGCTACCTATTTTCAATTTGTGTACATACATAATTTCCACCTATAATTATTCTTATTCTATAAACATATTTTTGTGTCTTTTTGAACTTATATTTAGTAATAGTCCAATTAAAATAAAATTTGTTATAAAAGAGGTTCCTCCATAGCTAATAAAAGGCAAAGGTATACCTGTTATTGGCAAAAGTCCAATTGTCATACCAATATTTTCTATTACATGGAATAATAATATTCCAACAATTCCAATTGCTATGTATGAACCTAAATCATCTTTTGCTGTTTTTGCAACATTTATCGATTTAGTTATTAGTATTACATAAACTACAATAATTAATCCACATGCAATAAATCCAAATTCTTCTCCTATCATTGAAAATATAAAGTCTGTTGTTTTTGGATATAAAAATCCTAAATGTGTTTGAGTTCCATTAAGCCATCCCATTCCAAATAATTTTCCGGCTCCTATAGCTATTTTAGATTGTATAATATTATATCCAGCCCCTCTTGGATCTAAATTGGGATTTAAATAAACATCTATTCTAGATTTTGCGTGTTCTGGTAAAATAAAAAAATACATAAGTGGAATGGTTATAGCTAAAACTATAAATGATATTATTATATATTTTTTATCAATACCTGCAACATATAATATTAATACTAAAGATATAATATAGGCTATTGCTGTACCATAATCTGGCTGAATAGCAATTAATAAAACAGGTAAAAAAGTAACACCTAAAATTATTGATAATTTTGATAATTTATTAATTTCTTTTCGCGATTTTTTTTGTATTCTTACTATTACAGAACTTAAAAATATTATTACAAAAATTTTAGAAAATTCTGCTGGTTGAAATGCAAAAAAGCCTATATTAAACCAACTAGATGCGCCATTTATTGCTGGTGTAAATAAAACTGCAATTAATAGTATTATTGATAGTCCATATAAATAAGGCGAAAATCTAGCTATTATATTATAATCAATAAGAATAGTAATTACCATTACAGGTATACTTATTAATATCCAAGTGCATTGCCTCTTAAATTCATATAATTCTGAATTAATTGTTGCACTATATAAGGCTATTAAGCCTATTATTATTAATATAATTACACATATTAATATACTCCAATCAGTATTTTTTAAAAATCTTTTATTCATCTTTTATATCTCCATAATTTTTACAAATTGTAGTTTGTGTGTTTCAGGTGAATTCAGGACAGTCCCAAAAATCCCCAAAATTGGTGATTTTTAGGGACAGTCCCTAGAATTCCCCTTACACAAACTACAATTTATTTAATTGAAAAGCAAGTATTTATCTTACTTGCTTTTGTAATAATATTTATTTTTTATTTACTGTACATTTATTGTTATCTTTTTTTGATTGGTTTATGCTTTTATCATTTTCTTCTACTTTATCTTCAGTTTTTACTTCTTCCTTTTCTTCATTATTTTCTTTATTCTTTTCTATTTCTTCTTTATTATTGTTTGTTTCATCATTTTTATTATTATCTGTTTTTTCTTCTTTATCTATTTCTTCTTTTTCCTCTATTTTACTTTCTTTATCTTCTGTTGTTTCTTCATCTACACTCTCACTTTTTTCTTCTTTATTATCTTGTTTTGTATCCTCTTGCTTGCTATTTATATTTTCCTTTTTTATATTGTTTTTAATATTCAATATTGGGATATTTGCATAAAGTGATGGTGCTCCTTTACTTCCATCTTCTGCAATTTCGTTTGTTAATCTAACATCAATAGCAGATTCTTCCACTTCTATGTATTTCTTTATTACCTCTATTATTTCTTGTTTCATTAATTCCAAAAAGTCAGCTGAAACATTTGCCCTATCTTGCATTAAAACTAAGTGCAATCTTTCTTTTGCAGTATCTTTACTATGAGTAGTTTCTTTTGCTTGTGATTTTATTATTTTTTTAAAAAAATTTGCAATATTCTCGAACATTTTACTTTCCCTTCTAAAAGCTTAGCTTTTGACTTCTATTTAGATATTAATTATTTCTTTTTAAATAAATTTTTTATTTTAGCCCAGAAACCTTTTTCTCTTCCAGGTATTGTTACTTCTATATTTTCTCCTAATACTCTTCTTGCAATTTCTATATATGCCTTACCTGATGGCGCCCTCTTGTTCCTTATTACTGGTTCTCCCTTATTAGTTTGAGTAATTATATATTCATCATCTGGCACAACACCGATTAAGTCAACAGATAATAAGTCTACAATATCTTCTACTTCCATCATTTCGCCTTTTTTTACCATATTAGGTCTTAATCTATTAACTATTAATTCTGGATTTTTTATTTCTGAACTTTCTAGTAATCCAATTATTCTGTCAGCATCCCTTATTGCAGATATTTCAGCTGTTGTTACAACTATTGCTCTATCTGCACCTGCAATAGCATTTTTAAATCCCTGTTCAATGCCTGCTGGGCAATCTATTAAAATATAATCAAATTCTTCTTTTAATTTTTTTGTTAAATCTCTCATTTGTTCTTCATTTATTGCTGTTTTATCTCTTGTTTGAGCAGCTGGAAGTAAAAAAAGTTCTTCAAAGCGTTTGTCCTTAATTAATGCTTGTCTTAATTTGCATTTTTCTTCTATAACATCCACTATATCATAAACAATTCTATTTTCTAGTCCCATTACAACATCCAAATTTCTAAGCCCTATATCTGTATCTACTAATACTACTTTTTTACCTGCTTCTGCAAGACTTGAACCCAAATTTGCTGTTGTAGTAGTTTTTCCTACTCCACCTTTGCCTGATGTTATAACTATTACTTCTCCCATTTGTTATTTCCTCCTCAATACAAAATAACTGTATTTTTCAATACAGTTATTTTATAATTTTTTTAAGTAAAAGTCAATGCGTTTATGAAATTAGTCTTTTAATATATGAAATATTTTTAAACAACCTCTGGTCCAAATAAAAACTCTCCTGTTCCTACATTTATATAAAATTTATTATTTACTACATCGTATAATCCTGCAACTTTATCCACTTCTCTATAACATGGAATAAAATCTCTAATTAAAATATCCTTATACCATATTTTACAATAATATAATTTTCCACCAGCAATTGATGTTTTATCAGATGGGGTACCACTTATATTAAATATATAAGCATTATATGGTGTTTCAAAATCTGAATATTTTGTGATTTTTTGGCTGATATTATCAAATTCCATAGATGAGTTACTTATTTTATAAGTATGAATGTCAGTATCATATTTTCTAGTTGTTAGTCTATTATCTGAATAACTATAAAAGTCCAAACAATATCCTTCAATATTATAACAATTTATTGTAAATGCATTTGATGTAGCCGATGTTCTTGATCCAAATATACGTTTTTCTCTTTTTCCATCTGAAGCATACTTTATCTCAACTTTTGAGTCTTGATTTAGTTTAGTCCCTGTATCAATATACTGTGTTCCTGTTCCTTCGATATATTCTACTTGTATATAACCTTTACCTAATTGATAATAATAATTATTTTCTCTATTATATTTTCTTTTTTGTCCATCTATAGTAGTTACTGTAATTTCTCTTCCATTTCCATCAAAATTAATATCTGTTTTTCCTATTGGTATCCAATCTTTTCCATTCAAGTATTCAATATCTTTTGCATTAAATTGTATATCATTCATAAAAATATATGTAGCATCTTTAGAAAAAGTATAATATTTACCATCTATTTCATATGTCTCTCCTGATCCTATTCTTACCAGCTGTTCAGCATTATATATGGGTATTATATTTTCATTATTAAAATATGAATTATATGTTTCTTCCATATTTGAGTTGTTTTCATATATTTTTTTTGTTTCTGTAATCATTTCTTTTTGTGCTTGTACTTTGTTTGCTATTATAGTATATGAACTAATTAGAAATGAAACCATAAATAATACCGATACAACAACTAAAATAGTAATTGCACCATTTTCATTTTTTAATTTTTTCATTAGTTTCCTCCATATTTTCTTAATTCTATTGTATTATTATTTTATTAAATTTGCAATATCTCTATCAAATTTTATTATTTATTCTTATATTTAAGTATGTGCCAAATAAATTGTAGGTTGTATTTTCTTCTTTTTAATTCCATTAATTATGTCACAACTTTACTTATCTCCAAAAAAATAGTATAATATACGCAAGGTCTAAAGGAGATTAATAAAAATGGATTTAAAATATTTAAAAAAATTAGAATATAATAAAATATTAGAAATTTTAGAAAATTTCTCAAAAACATATATTGGTAAAGAAAAATGCAAATTATTATTACCTTCTAATAATGTTAATTATTTATTAGAGCAAACTTATCAGGCACTTAATATTATTTATAAAAATGGATCTTTGCCTCTTTCTTCGATTCCTAATATAAACATTCCTATTAAAAATCTCGAATCCAATTTTTCACTTACTGCCGGTGATATTTTGCAAGTTGCAACAATTTTAAAAACTTCTAGAGAACTTAAAGAATATTTTTCTACTAATTGTGAAAATGTGGATTTATTAATAGAATATTTTAAATCTCTTTATATAGACAAACAAATCGAAAAAGAAATATTTGATAAAATTTTAGATGAAAATACAATAGCAGATAATGCTTCTTCGAAATTAATTTCAATTAGAAAGGCTCAGAAGAACTTAGGGGTAGAAATTAAAAATAAATTAAACTCTATTATTCATTCAACATCTTACTCTAAATACCTTCAAGATAGTATTATAACTATAAAAAATGAAAGATATGTAGTACCTGTTAAAGAAGAATATAAAGGTCAAATTAAAGGCTTTATTCATGATGTTTCTTCAAGTGGCTCTACTATTTTTATTGAGCCTTTATCTGTTTTTGAATTAAATAATGAATTAAATAATTTAAAGGTAGAAGAAACAATAGAAATTGCAAGAATTTTGACTGAAATTTCTAAAAAATTATCTACAATTACAAATGAGTTAAAAAATAATATTAAACTAATTGGTGAAATTGATTTTATATTTGCAAAAGCCAGTTTTAGTAAGTCAATAAATGGAATAAAACCTAAATTAAATAATGATAAATTTATAAATTTAATAGAAGCAAGACATCCTTTAATAAATAAAGAAAAGGTCGTTCCAATTAATATTAGTATTGGTAACAAATACTCTTCTTTAGTAATTACAGGTCCAAATACAGGTGGAAAAACTGTAGCTTTAAAAACAACTGGGCTTTTGCTTTTAATGGCTTACAGTGGAATTTTAATACCTGCAAATGAAAAAAGTAGTATATATATTTTTGATAATATTTTTGCAGATATTGGAGATGAACAAAGTATTTCTGAGTCTTTAAGTACTTTTTCTTCTCATATGCTAAACATTATAGAAATTTTAAATAAAGCAACTAGTAAAAGTTTAATACTTTTAGATGAACTTCGGTTCTGGAACTGACCCTATAGAAGGAAGTCGCCTTGCAATTAGTATTCTTGATTATTTTTATAATTTAAATGCAACAACTATAAGTACTACTCATTATCAAGAATTAAAAGAATATGTTTTAGTAACTTCTGGATTTGAAAATGCCAGTTTTGAATTTGATTTAAATACATTATCTCCTACATATAAACTATTAATAGGTATTCCTGGAAAAAGTAATGCTTTTGAAATAAGCAAAAGACTTGGTTTAAAGCAAGAAATTTTAACAAATGCTATGTCTTTAATGAATTCAAAAGATATTAGCATAGAAGATTTATTAAAAGAAATTTATGATAATAAAATTGAAATAGAAAAGGAAAAACAAGAAATTACCAAAAATCTAAATCAAATAGAAATGTTACGAAAAAAACTAGAAAAAGACTATTCAGATTCAGAACAAAAAGCAATTTTATTAGTTGAAAATGCAAAAAAAGAAGCAAGAGATATTTTATTGGATGTAAAAGATGAAGCAACTAAAATTATTAAAGAAATGAACTCAATTAAATCTAAAAAAAATGTTCAAGATTTATATGATTTAAAAAGCACTGTAAATGAAAAATTAAAATCTCTATCAACATATAATAACCAATCTTCAAAAAGTAATTTATCTAAAGAAGATGTTACAATTGGTCTTAATGTATATGTTATACCTTTAGGTAAAAATGGTGTCGTAAAAACCTTGCCAAATTCCTCTTCAGAAGTAGAAGTAGAAATTGGAAGTTTAAAAACTAATATTAATATAAATCAATTAGTAAAACTTAACGTTCCTGAAACTAAGCAGAAAAAAATACTTCCTAAACAAGCTACAAATAGTTTTAAATCAAAAACAATTTCTAACGAAATTAATGTTATAGGCTATAGCGTTGATGAGGCTCTACCTATAATAGATAAGTATTTAGATGATGCAAAACTTGCAAAATTAGAAACAGTAAGAATAGTTCATGGTAAAGGAACAGGTAAATTAAGAGCAGGTATACATGCTTTTTTAAAAAAACATCCACACGTTAAGTCTTACAGAATGGGAAGCTTTGGAGAAGGAGAAATGGGAGTAACTGTTGTTACATTACTTTAGGCTTTTCATCCATTTTACTCTTTCTTCATGCAATTTGTTTCCAAATTCTATTCCATTTTCTATATTATATTTTTCTTTTAAATATTTGCCATTAATTTCAGTTAGCATTTTGTTTCCTAATTCTAAAAATGTACATTGCTCTTTTTCTTCTTTACTTAAAGTTCCAAATCTATTTCTATCACAGTATACCACTATTTGAAGTCCTTCTAATCCTAAAATAGATTTGCTAACTCTTTCTATAAATTCTACTTTTTTGCTATCCGTCATTTTGCTAAATATTCCTCCGTCTCATATGCTCTCTGCTTGACGTAATTCCTGCTTTTTTCCACGCAATTGGAACTCCTATTCTATTCGATAAATTTTTTACAGGTTCTACTCCTTTTTCGGCATGTCCATGATGATGTGGATACATTTCTTTTGGCGTTAATCCTTTTCCTAAATCGTGTACTAAGCTTGCATATCTTATTAATAAATTATCTGTTAGGCTTGTACTGTTATCTACTGCAATCATTGTATGATTATAGCTATCTCCTTCTGGATGATATTCAATTGGTTGCATACTTCCTATTAAATCATATATTTCTTTAAAATGCACATCTAGAATATCTGCTTTTTTTAATACATTAAAAAATATTGATGGCTTATTTGATGAAAGTGCTTTTCTAAATTCTACAAATACTCTTTCTTTTGATAATGTATCTAACTCTTCTTTTAGATTATTCATTAGTTTTAAGGTGTTTTCATGTACTTCAAAATTTAGCTCACATGCAAATCTAGCAGCACGATATGCTCTTAATGGATCTTCTAAAAAACTTTTTCCTATTGCTTTTATAGTTCTATTTTTTATATCATCTATTCCATTAAATGGATCAATAATTTCATTTGTTAAAATATCTTTTGCAATTGCATTAATAGTCAAATCTCTTCTCTTTAAATCTTCTTCTATTGTAATATTTTCATTTGTTATTATCTCAAAATTTTTATGGCCTTTTCCTATCTTTTTTTCAGTTCGTGCAAGCGCAAACTCACATCCTTCTATATCAAATACTTCAAAAGATTTTCCTCTAGGTATTGCATTTGGAAAAAGCTTTACAAATTTATTTTTATCTATTCCAACTACGCAATAATCCTCATCATAAACTGGCCTTTTTAGCAGGCTGTCTCTCACAGCTCCTCCTACTAAATAGAGCCTTCCTCCATTTTGTTCAATTAGTTTTGCAATTTTCTTTATTTCCATAAATTCTCCTTTTTATTAACATATCATAAAAATATTTATTTCACAATATTTCTATTTTTATTTTGGAAAATATTTGCATTTAATTTAAATAATGCTATAATATTTTTGCCTTTCGCTTAATGGCAGAAAGGAGGTACATAATCACTAATGAAAAAGTATATCAAGTTACTAGCTTTATTGTTAATATTCCTTCTTATGAATGAATTTGACGATTAAAGCAAATAGGCACTAGATTGGAGCTAGTGCCTATTTTTTGTACATATTACAAATGAAAATTATATCAAGTTTATTTTCATATATATTATATTAAGTTTTACAATATTTGTCAATAGTTTTTAATGAATTAATAATTACAAATTTCTTGCCATTTGGATTCCAGAGCATGATGCCATCATTAATCCTCTTGTCATTCCTCCTCCATCTCCTATTGAGTATAATCCTTTTATGCTTGTTTCAAATTGTTCATTTATTATTACTTTATTGCTATAGAATTTTATCTCTGGTGCATATAAAAGGTTATCTGGATTTCCAAATCCTTCTACTACTTTATCTATTGCTCTTATAAATTCTAATATACTTATCATTGTTCTATATCCTAACGCAAAAGTAATATCTCCTGCAACTGCCGATTTTAAAGTTGGTACTACTGAATTGTTTTCTAATTCATAATCCCATGTTCTTTTTCCTCTATGTATGTCTCCTAATCTTTGTACTACTATATTTCCTGCTCCTAAATCATTTAAATTTTGTGCAACATTACGTCCATATCTAATTGGTTTATCAAATGGATGTGTAAAATGATGTGATACAAGTATAGCTAAATTAGTATTTGTACTCTTCCTTTCTTTATAAGAGTGTCCATTAACCAATGTTAAATTATTATCATAAACTTCTGCAGATACAAATCCACTTGGGTTTTGGCAAAAAGTTCTTACTTTATCTCTAAATGGTCCTACTCTTCCTACAAATTTTGCCTCATACATATATTTATTAACATCTTTCATGATTTCATCAGGTAATTCATATCTTACACCAATATCTACAATTCCTGTATCTGATTCTATATTGTATTTATTACACATGTCTACTAACCAATTTGCACCCTTTCTTCCTACTGCTAAAACCACCTTATCTGCAAATATTGTATCTAATGGGTGTTCTTCGTCTTCTATGTATTTTGCTTCTTTTATTTTAACACCTTTAATATTTCCATTCTCTACTACTAAATCCGCAACAGTAGTATTGAACATCATTTCAATTCCATTATCTTCAATATATTTTTCTAATCTTCCATAAACCTCATGACTTTTTTCTGTTCCTAAATGTCTTATTGGAATATTTATTAATTTAATTCCATCTTTTTCAGCTCTTTTAGAAATCTTAGCTATTTCTTCTTTGTATTCAATGCCTTCTAATTTTTTATCTGCTCCAAAATCTAAATATATCTTATCAGAATAATCTATTAACTCTTTTGTTTTTGGAACTCCTATATATTTATGTAAAATTCCTCCTACATGTATATCGTCATCTTCGCTATTATATAAAGATAATTTTCCATCAGAAAATGCTCCTGCACCTGAAAATCCATTTGTTATATTACACATTGGTTTACAATGTATACATTTTTTTGTTTTTTCTATTGGACAAGATCTATCTTCTACTCTTTTACCTTGATCTATTAATAAAATTTTTTTGTATTTTTTAAGTTTAATTAACTCATATGCACAAAAAATAGAACTTGGTCCCATTCCTACAATTATTACATCATATTTTTCTTTCATAAAATCACTCCATTACTAGATTCTACAAATATAATATAGCACAAGAATGTACAGTTTTCAATAAATTTCATTAGATAAATTTTAATTTAATTAATATATCAATTTAAATTTTTACTACTATTAATTATGTCAAAAATATGTTATAATATAATTGTAGACTTTTTATGTCTAAATTTTAAAATAAAGGAGAAAAACCATGAAAATCAAATCACGGAAAGACAAACAAATAATAGTGCTTACAATATTAGTTGTAGCACTAACACTTTTGTTTATTCAAGAGGAAAAAGCCAAAGTCATAACTGAGGCTAAAAATCAAGTTGCAATTGCAATAAATTGCGCAACTGAAGCTAAAGCTGATGCTTTATATGCAATTCAGATAATTGATAAAGCTAATTCAAAGGCAAATTCCGTAGATGAATTAGTAACTAAAGCTCAGGATCAAGCTCAAACTGCGACTAAATCAGCAATTAAAGCTCAAGACGATGCTCAAATTGCAATTTCAATTGCACCCAATACAGAAATTGCAGCTAAAGCAATAGATGAAGCAAAATCTGGATTTCAGATTGCGATTGATTCTGCAGATAGGGCTAAAATTCAAGCTGAATCTGCAATTAATTCTGCAGATAATGCTAAATCAAAAGTTAATGCTTTAACAAAAATTGCAAAAATAGCTCAAGATGAATTTCGAGAAGTCTCTATACTTAAAGCTGAAGCATTAGCTACAGTTGAAACTCTAACTAATGCTAAAACTTTTGTCAAAGTTCAGAAACTCTCTAAAGATGCAGTAAAAGTTTCAGTTGCCATCAAAGCTAAAGCTCAAAATGTATCTGAGATAGTCAATAAGGCAAAAACTGGAGCTCAATTTGTAACTGATGCAATGGCTCAAGTTGAAACCCAAGTTAAAGCTGTAACAGATTGCGTGACTGAAGTTAATGTTGCAGTACAAGCTGCAACAAAAGCAGTAGAAGAAACTAAAGCTCAAGTCTCATCAACCTCAGCGCTTATTCGTTACAACGGGATAACACCCTATAACGGTCATATGGAAACCTGGTATACCGAACGGATTCTTCCAGGTGATGCATTAAATATTCCTGGCCGTTATACCGATGAGTATGGAATTATCCGTGATGCCAATCATTATATTTGTGTGGCTTCATCCGATTATCCTAAAGGAACAATAATTGAAACCTTGCTTGGTACAGGAAAGGTTTACGATTGTGGATGTTCTTCTGGTATCATAGACATCTACACAAATTGGTAAGTATTTATACAAATAAATAACGTACAAATACCTTAAGCAGAGAAAAGCATTGCAATTCTCTGCTTTCTCCTTGTTTATAAAACAACATATACATAAAAAAACAGAGTGTTTTTATAAAATGGACCCAATGTCAAGTACATTTTAAAAAAAAGTGTTGACAAAATTTAAGAAAAAATGATAATAGAAATATT
>CANQYS010000027.1 GCA_947628115.1 uncultured Clostridia bacterium
TTTTACAAAAATATACATCTATGGTGAAATATTCGCTTACGAAGTTCTAAGGTGATATTATCATAAATTAAATACATTAAATAAATGACAAATTTGACATATTATGTAAAATATGATATAATATATCTAGCAAGCTTAGGATAGCTTGACTAAATTATTATCACGGAGGTAAAAAAGTGATGAAAAAGAACAAAAAAAGTGCCCTTAAGGCAATCCTAGAAATTTGCCGGGAAAAAGAGGTAGATCTTGCAGATCTTTTAACAGAATTCTTTGCAGAGGGTGCAAAGGGAATGGAAAAAGATGAAGATCTCAGCCTTGAGAAAAGGATAACCGAAATCTTAAAAGAAATTGGTATACCAGCACATTTAAAGGGATATCAATATGTGAGATATTCAATTATACTTTCGATTGAAGATCAGAAAGCACTTGAAAGTGTGACTAAGATTTTGTATCCTACCATTGCAAAGAAATTTAACACAACTGCTTCTAGGGTAGAAAGGGCTATCCGGCATGCTATTGAAGTTGCGTGGGATAGAGGTGACATTGAAATATTACAGAAATATTTCGGTTACACAATTTCAGCTGCAAAAGGAAAACCAACAAACAGCGAATTCATCGCGATGTTAGTCGATTACATTAAAATCGGCTAATCTCCAAATAGGACCTCAGCTATAATACTGAGGTCTTTTCTTATTGTATAGAAAAAATCAGCTTTTATCTTGATCCAAAGTGAAATTTTGTATATGCAATAAAGTTAGGAAATTCTAGTATGCCCATACAAAAATGAGTGACATGAATTTCGAATATACTTTAGAAAGTAACTAAGCGAAATGCTTTTTATGCATATAAATATAAAAAATTGATATAATAAATATTATTGGAAGATATTGTATGAAAAAAATGATTGTGATATAATCTATTAAAACGAGGGACATACCTCAATCTATGAGGAATACTTCGTATGCTGAGGTGTGTCCCTCAAACCTTGTAAAAAGCCTTATATTACAAATGATAGAAAGGAGAATATTATGTCAGAATACGAAAGTCTAAAAGAAAAATTATTTAATAATAAAGTATGTGGATGGGAAACAATCAGCGAAGAAGAAAAACAAAAAATAAACACATTTGGAGATGAATATATATACTTCTTAAACAGAGCAAAAACAGAAAGAGAAGTAGCCGACTTTGCAAAAGAAGTATTACAAAAAAATGGTTTTATAGATATAAGACAAAAAATGGTTTTAGAACCAGGAGACAAAGTATATTACGTAAACAGAGAAAAAAGCATTTACATTGCAGTAATAGGAACAGATCCTTTAGAAAGTGGATTAAATATAGTAGGAGCACATATTGATTCACCAAGATTAGACTTAAAACCAAATCCTTTATATGAAGACACAGGATTTGCATATTTAAAAACACATTATTATGGAGGAATAAAAAAATATCAATGGACAACAATTCCACTTAGCATTCATGGTGTAATTGTTAAAACAAATGGAGAAAAAATAAAAGTAAATATAGGAGAAGATGAGCAAGATCCAATATTTACAATAACAGATTTATTGCCACATTTAGCACAAGATCAAATGGAAAAGAAATTAAAAGAAGGAATTTCAGGGGAAGACCTAAATCTTCTTATAGGAAGTATTCCATATGGAGATGACAAAACATCTGAAAAAGTAAAATTAAACATCTTAAAAATATTAAACGAGAAATATGGAATAACAGAAAAGGACTTATTAAGTTCAGAATTAGAATTAGTACCTGCCTTTAAAGCAAGAAGTTTAGGATTTGACAGAAGTATGGTAGCAGGATATGGTCAAGACGATAGAGTGTGTGCATATGCAGAAATAAGAGCAATGCTTTCTGTGCATAATCCTAAAAAAACAGCAGTATGTATATTATCAGATAAAGAAGAAATAGGAAGTATGGGAAATACTGGAATGGAATCACACGTATTTGATACATTCATTGCAGAACTATTAAACAAAAGAGGAGAAAACAGACCTAATTTATTAGACAAAGTATTCTGTAACTCAAGAATGTTATCAGCAGATGTAGATGCAGCATTAGACCCAATATACTCATCAGTATCAGAAAAAAATAATGCATCATTCTTAGGACATGGAATTGGATTTAACAAATATACAGGGGCAAGAGGAAAATCAGGAGCATCAGACGCAAACGCAGAATATGTGGCAGAAATAAGAGCAATGTTAGAAAACAATAATATATCATATCAAATAGGAGAACTTGGAAAAGTAGATATAGGAGGAGGCGGAACTATTGCATACATTCTAGCAAATAAAGGAATAGATGTAATAGACTGTGGAGTACCAGTATTATCAATGCACTCACCATATGAAGTAACAAGTAAATTTGATATATACGAAAGCTACAGAACATACGAAGCATTCATGAAATAAATTAAATGGGGGAAAAAGGGGCCAGGCCCCTTTTTCCCCATTTAATTTGGGGGTATTTGTATTATGGGCAAATTAAATTAAGAAAGGATTTGATACAATGCCTCGAGAAAAAAGACATTTAGTAAATGGTGGAATATATCATATAATGATAAGAGGAGTAAATAAACAGATTATTTTTAATGATGATAAAGATAGGCATATGTTTATTAGGATAATGAATTACTGTAAGAAAAAATATGATTGTAAAATTTATGCATATTGTTTAATGAAAAATCACGTACATATATTATTCGAAGATAAAGAATTTATGATTAGTGATTTTATGCATGATATTGCTTATATATATGCGGAAAATTTTAATAAAAAATATAATAGAGTTGGACATTTATTTCAAGATAGATTTAAGAGCATACATGTTTATAATGATGATTATTTGTTAAGACTTATAAGATATATACATAGAAATCCAGAAAAAGCAGGAATATGTAAAACAGAAGAATATAAATGGAGTAGTTATAAAGAATATATTTATAAACCTAATATTATCATAGAAAGAGAAAATATTTTAAATAAATTCCATAGTAATGAAAAAATAGCAATAACCAAATTTAAAGAATTTATATCTGATAACAGTCAGGAAGATTTAGATAGAGTATATGTAAAAGAAAAGTTAAAAGATGATGAAGCAATACAACTTATAAAGAATATAACCAAATTAGAAGAAATTTCAGTAATAAAAAATTATAAAAAAGAAAAAAGAAATGAGATTATTAGGGAAATTTTAAAAATAAACAATATAAATGCAACTCAAATTGCCAGAATACTTGGAATTAGTAAAAATTTTAAAAATAGGATGTAGGAAAACGGGGAAAAAGGGGCCTGGCCCCTTTTTCCCCGAAATTGACAGAATTCTACAAATTATATAAATTACTGTCTATGCATAGTTTTGCTCTTGCTGCTGTTTTTTCATCAGATGCAAGGGCGTTTTCTAGAAATTCAGGATGTGCTATTAAGAATTTTTTCATTGTTTCATCTGGATTTTCATAGAAATTTTTTAACATTTCAAATTGATTTTCATTTATTATATTCATATCAAGGGCTTTTTTGAATAGACTTTCATCTATGTTGATAATAGATAATGATTTAACATTTTCATTTTCTAATTTTTGTCTGCCACCTTGCATTCTATCTACAACTACTGTACTCCAAGCAATTTCTGCTCCTAAACTTTTAATTGCAGGAATCCAAGCTCTTAAGTAGCTAGAAGCTTCTGTGATCAAATCAGCTATATGTAATACTTTAGCATTTTTTACATCTGATTTATTAATTTCTTTTTCGAAGTTACTATCGTTTATTACCATACTTAAATCTTTGTAAATAGTAATGTGTGGTTTTGAAAGTAAGTTTGCAATTATATTAGAGAAAAACCAATCTCTTCTTTCGCCACCTGATACGTAGTCTATATCATCTACATTGATATTTTCTTTAATAAATTTAATCATTTCATCAATTACATTTTTATATATTTCATTTTTATTGTAATGATTTAATGTTCTTTCAAAAACTTTCTTAGGAAGGGTTTCTTTATTTTCTTTTTCACAATCAATAAATTTTAATAAATCTACTGCATCTTTTTCACTTCCATAAAGAAAATGTGTGTTTATATAATATGGTCCTATCTTGCCAGAAGTATACCAAAATGGTTTATTGTCTGGACAAATTTTTAAAGCGTTAGTTTCAAATAAATATGATACTAAATTACTCATATAAAAACCTCCATTCGAGCAATTAAATGCTATACCAAATATTTCATTAAATAATATAAATCAAAAATAGAAGAAAGTCAAATAAAAACCTTGAAAAAAATAGTATAAAATGATAATATTGTAAAAACAGAAAAAGGGGGATGAAAAGTGACAACATTATTAAAAAATGGTAGATTAATAGATTATAAAACTAATACTAATGATTATTTTGATATTTTTATCGAAAATGGAATTATAAAAGAAATCTCTAAAAAAATAAATAAAGTAGCTGATGAAATTATTGATTGTACAAACCTATTTATTATACCAGGTATGATAGATATTCATTGTCATTTAAGAGAACCTGGATTTGAACATAAAGAAACTATAGAAACAGGAATGAAAAGCGCTGCCAAAGGTGGTTTTACTTCTATTTGTCCAATGCCAAATACAAAACCAGCTTGTGATAGTGTTTTTATTTTGCAAAAAATACAGACTGAAGCAAAAAGAGTGGGAGTTTGCAATGTGTTTCCATATGCGAGTGTAACAATTGGAGAAAAGGGAGAAGAACTAACAGATTTTGAAGCTTTAAAAAATGCAGGAGCAATTGCTTTTTCTGATGATGGCATGCCAGTAGTAAGTAGTAAAATTATGAGAGAAGCAATAATTAAATCAAATGAGTTAGGTACATTTGTAGCATCACATTGTGAAGATAAAGAGCTTGGAAAAGGTGCAATAAATAAAGGAAAAATATCAGAAAAGTTAAATGTAGAAGGTGTGTATCCAGAGGCAGAAATATTAATGGCTGCAAGAGAAATAGAGCTTGCTGAAACAAATAAAAAACACGTACATATATGCCATATAAGTACAAAAGAAAGCGTTAATATGATAAGAGATGCTAAAAAAAGAGGAGTAAATGTAACATGCGAGACATGCCCACATTATTATAGTTTTACAGAGGATGAGGTATTATTATCTGGAACAAATGCAAAAATGAATCCACCTCTTAGAACAAAAGAAGATTTAGATGCAATAGTAGAAGGATTAAAAGATGGAACAATTGATAATATAATAACAGACCATGCTCCACATTCTGATGAAGAGAAAAATCAGGAACTATCAAAAGCACCAAATGGAATAATAGGATTTGAAACGGCACTTAGCGCAACTGTAACGAATTTAGTAGATAAAGGATATATTTCCTATTTAGATATGGTAAGATTAACAAGTTATAATCCAGCGAAATTATTAGGAATTGATAGAGGAGTAATAGAAGAAGGTAAGATTGCTGATATTACAGTATTTGATCCAAACAAAGAATATATATATATAAAAGAAAGTATAGTATCAAAATCAAAAAACACTCCATTTATAGGAAAAAAGCTAAAAGGGGAAGTAAGATACACAATATTAAACGGAAAAGTAGTTTATAAAAAATAATAAAAGGAGAATGATAAATATGGAAAATGCAATGGACAAATTAATTAACAAAATTAAGGAGACAAACAATCCTACAGTTATGGGATTAGATCCAAGGTATGATATGATACCAGAAAGTATTAAATCTAAATACACAAAAGATGTAGAAGGTTCTTGTAAGGCAATATTAGAATTTAATAAAGGATTAATAGATAGTGTATGTGATATAGTACCTGCTGTAAAGCCTCAAATCGCTTTTTACGAGATGTTTGGTGTAGAAGGTATACAAGTATTTAATGAAACATGTAAATATGCTAAAAATAAAGGAATGTGCGTAATAGCAGATGTAAAAAGAGGAGATATAGGTTCAACTGCTGCAGGATATTCAAATGCATTTTTAGGTAAAACTCCAATAGGAGATGAAAAAGTATCAATATATGATGTTGACTTTGTAACGGTAAATCCATATTTAGGAATTGATGGAGTAAAACCATTTATAGATGACTGCAAAGAATATGGAAAAGGAATATTTGTTTTAGTAAAAACATCTAACAAATCATCAGGTGAATTACAAGATTTAAAATTAGAAGATGGAACTACAATATACGAAAAAGTAGCAAGTTTAGTAAGTTCTTGGGGAGAAGAATTAGTAGGAGAATATGGATATAGTAGTGTAGGAGCAGTAGTAGGAGCAACATATCCTATTCAAATAAAAGAACTAAGAGAAATTATGCCAAAAACATTTTTCTTAATACCAGGGTATGGAGCTCAACGGAGGAAAAGCAGAAGATATAGCATTAGGATTTAAAGATGGAATAGGTGGAATTGTAAATGCATCAAGAAGCCTAATGGCAGCATATAAATCAGACAGATGGAAAGATAAATATTCAGATGAAGAATATGGAAAAGCAACAAGAGCAGAAGCAATAAGAATGAGAGATGAATTAAATAAAGAAATTTAAAAATAGAAGGAGGCATTTATGAAACCAGTAGTTGTAAAAAAGAATGAGGTAGAATTAAGAAAACTTGGAGAGGGTAGTATTTGTAAAATACTATTTGATAGTATAAATGGGGCTAAGAATTTTAGTATTGGCACAGTAATAATAGAACCTATGCAAAAAACTGGAATACATACCAGAGATGTAGAAGAATTAATTTTTGCATTAAAAGGAGAGACATATGTTGTAACAGAAGATGAAGAGTATAAATTAGAAGAGGGAGACTGTATATTAATACCAGAAGGAATTAAACATTATCATGCAAATAAAAGTGATGAAGCAATAGAACAGATTTATCTATTTGCACCATTAGGCCCAGAAAAACCTTTAAGAGATTTAGAGATAATAAAATAGTAGGAGGAAATAAAATGCCAGTACAATTACATGCTAAATTGATTAAAAAAGAACAATTAAAGACAGACATATTTAAATTTTCTTTGTCAGCTAAAGAAATTGTAGATATAGCAAAACCAGGACAATTTATAGAAATAAGAGTTACAGAAGGGATTGATCCATTCTTAAGAAGACCAATTAGTATATATAACATGGATAAGGAAAATGGGATTTTAGAGATAATATTTAGAGTTCAAGGAAGAGGAACAGAAATTTTATCAAGAAAAAAAGAAGAAGATTTAGTTGATATAGTAGGACCATTAGGATATGGAATATTTAAATTTGAAGAATATAAAAATATAGCAATACTTCGGTGGAGGAATAGGAGTATTTCCTTTATACGAACTTGCTAAAAATGCCTCAAAAAGTATAATAGTAAATACATATTTAGGATTTAGAAATAAAGAAGCGGTATTATTAGAAGAAGAATTTAAAAAAGTATCAAACAAATTAGTAATTACAACAGATGATGGAAGTTATAAGATACATGGATTTGCAATAAACGAGTTAAAAAAAGATTTAGAAGAGGATAAAATAGAAGCAATATTTGCATGTGGACCATTACCATTACTTAAAGCTGCTCAAAGTTTAGCAAAAGAAAAGAATATTCCGTGTCAAATATCATTAGAAGAAAAAATGGGATGTGGACTTGGAGTATGCTTAGGATGTGCAGTAAAAGTAGTAGAAGGAGGATATCAGCATGTATGCAAACAAGGACCAGTATTTGACAGTAATAAAGTAGTAATTTAAAAATTGGGGAAAAAGGGGCCAGGCCCATTTTTCCCCAAAAAGAATAAGAGGAGTTGAATTTATGAATACAGAGGTTAATTTTGCAGGTATTAAAATGAAAAATCCTGTAACAGTTGCATCGGGTACATTTGGATATGGAAGAGAATTTAGTCAGTTTTTTGATTTAAGTAAGCTTCGGAGGAATTATTACAAAAGGTACATCTTTAAAACCAAAAGATGGAAATAAACCATCTAGAGTATATGAAACCCCAAGTGGAATGCTTAATAGTATTGGACTTCAAAATCCAGGTGTAGAATATTTTATGGAGTACGATTTGCCTTGGCTTAGAACCCAAGATGTTGCAGTTATTGTAAATGCATGTGGAAGTACAATAGAAGATTATGTTGAACTTTGCAAAATATTAAACAAAGCAGATATAGATGGTGTGGAACTTAATTTGTCTTGCCCTAACGTATGTGCTGGATGTATGGCTTTTGGAACTACATATGATGGTGTTAAAGAAATTACAAAAGAATGTAAAAAAGTATTAACAAGCAAGCCACTTATAATAAAGCTTACTCCAAATGTAACAGATATAACACTTACAGCAAAAGCTGCAGAAGATGCTGGAGCAGATGCAGTATCGCTAATTAATACATTACTAGCAATGAGTATTAATATAAATACAAGAAAACCATATCTTGCAAATAATACAGGAGGGTTATCTGGTCCTGCAATAAGACCTGTTGCGGTAAGAATGGTATATCAAGTATCCCAAGCTGTAAATATTCCAATTCTTGGTATGGGAGGAATTATAAATGGTGATGATGCAGTAGAATTTATGCTTGCAGGAGCATCAGCGGTATCCATTGGTGCAGGTAATTTTATAGATCCATATACTAGCGTAAATACAGTAAAAGGTATTGAAGAATATATGAAAAAGCATAATATAGAAAATATAAATGGTATAGTAGGAAAAGTAGAAATGAATTAAAATTTATAATAGAAAGTATTTATTTTTTATATAGAAAAGAGATCCCGATACATCGAGACCTCTTTTTTTAACTATACGAGTTCGACCTTTATAATAGAAGGATATCCACCGCAACTAGCATCTCCTGTTACCATTTTTATTGTTTTCAACATTATGTTTACATATATGTGATTTTTATTATAATTAATCATAATTATTTATAAAAATATTGATACCATATATTGTTTTTTTATGTAAATAATGATATAATATTTGTCGCAATACACATTGAAAAGTAAATAGTAAATCCATTAAAAATTTTAGGAGGGAAACAACTATGTCAAAAACATCAAAAAACAACACATCTAATGAACTTGCAGTTGCCCAGGAATCCAGAGCTTTGTCTCCGGCACGGCAGTACGAAGATCTGTCTCCGGATGAAAAACAAGCTGTTGAACAGCTTGTTACTCAGCTTACAGATTGCAGTGATGCAGGGCTAAGTAAATTCTCAGCGGGAATTTCTAACAAATCAGCTAGAGCTTCTGTTGATTTCTTGAAAAACACAAAAATCAATGATCTCGGCGAGTTTGATACTTGTATGCTTGAATTGTCACGCAACCTGCGTTCCATCGATACTAAGGAATTATCGGTAGTGAATCCAAGTCCTACCAGCAAAGTTCCTTTTATCGGCGGATGGCTTTCTAAAACAAAGGTGGCTAAAAAAGTTGACAGTGTTATTGAAAAGCAGGAATCAATTGAAAGAGTTATCAAACGCGAGATTGAAACTCTTGAAGGGATTAAGTTAACTCTTGCTGAAGATAAGACAAGATGTATTTCTATCAGAAAAGATACGGTTCAATTCGCTATCAATCTTGAACTGTTCTATTTCGCTTATCAGCAGAAGAGGCTTGCCTTGGAACGGGAATATAACGATTTTGTTAATAGTCCTAATTACAATCCGGCTAACTTAAACGACAGCGAGTACGCGAATGATCTGCAAGATCAAATGCAAGCTTTAGAAAGGAAAATGGACGCTACCTTGCGTTCTCATGGGAATGCTATTAGCGATATTCCCACTTATTCTATGATTAAGGCTGGCGAAAACGCTATAATTGATGCTATTCAGGACTGCATTGATAATGTCGTTCCGGAATGGGAGAAATCCTTTGCAAAAGCAATTCTTTCTTATCGTTTGAATAATGCGGCTACTGTTATCAAGCAAACCAAAGAGGCTAACGGCCAAATCGCAGTTGCTGCGGCAAGATTAGCTTCTCAAGGATTAATCAGCGCAGCTGAAGCAATTGAGGCCCCATCGATGGCAACGGAAGCTCTTCAGGAAAAGAATCAAATTTTCCTTGAAACCATCGATAGATTAGTTCAAATCTCGAAAGAAGCTTCTGAAAGAAGAATCAAAGATGCGGACGTTATCAGAGATGAAGAAAGGAAAACTCTTTTCGCTAATCAGCAAAGGAAGACAGCTATCTTAGTAGAACCTGCCGAAGGAAGTGATGGTAATGGCTAATCAGAACAATACAATTTTGGAAGAAGAATTACAGATTCCAGAATTTGTTCCAATTACCAGTATCTTAGGCTGTAAGGACTGTCCTATCAAGGATAAGTGTAGAGGTAAATTTATCAATTCCAAATTTGATTGTTGTAAGTTTTTACAACAATCTTCATGGATCAAGTTCTCTATTGAAGCTTTATTGCTCATTGTAGTCACTATCTGTAGTCTTTTCCCTTTTAAGGGATTTTGGCATTCTGTGCTTGTCATTGTTCCTGTGTTTACAATTCTTGTTTTATCGGATATTATATCCGATAAAATATGCAAGAATATTCTTATCAAAAAAGAACTTGCAAGAAAGCAAGAATATGACACTACAGTGAAGCAAATTGAAGCAGACAATGAAGCTATTCGAAAAAGGAAACTCGGTATTACAGAAGAATTAGAAAAATTTCTAAATGATTCTGCTATTCTTGTAGAAAGGTTAAAAGAAGCTTTCTCTCGTTTTGAGGAAGCCTCTGAAGCCTTTTCAGAGGATGAAAAGAGAGTTGATGAAAAGTTGAAAGCCGTTATTACACAGTTAGATGGCTTAAATCAGAAACTCTCAAAGGATAATTTTGAAAGCAGCTATATTTCCACTCTTTATAATGTTCACTTACCGAAGCTATTAGAATATACTTATAAATTCTTAACACTTCGGAAAGAAGATAACTTAACCAAAGAACAGATAGTAAGTTTTGCAGATTTACTGGAAGTTTTTCGCATTAAGATATCGAATCACAACCAGTATATGCAGGATCAGACGAGAGATGATTTTACTTATAAAATCATAGCTTTAAATGAATCTGTATTACCTGGTTTTGATGGAAGCGAGGAGGGTGGTAATCATGACTAGCGCTTCTGATTTTAAGACTCAACGCATGTGGATTTTATCTGTTATCTTTGTGAATATTCTGATTGTGGTTGGTATTTATTCTGGTGTATATCATGCAAGCAATATTAAGCAGATTCCTATTTCTGTTTGTTTAAATGAGGATACCAGAAGTATCTTTGAAAAACAATATGAGAAAAAATCTTTCTCTAAATATTATGCCTATGAAGAAGTTACTGCTTACAATGCTGATTTGGTATTTACTTCGGATATTAATTCGATTGATACTAAACAAAATTATTCAGTAGAAGCTTATTCTCCATTAGTCATTTGCTTGAAGAATACTAATGATTTAAATAGTTCTTTAAAAAGCAAAACCAAACAAGGATTTTTAACTTGTAAAGATACCAAGATAAGAAATAGAACATCAGATGAAGTTACTTGTGACTTTAAGAAAGTTATTAATGCTGTTTTAAATGGACAGGATTGGTCTAATTTGGGAGGTACGGATCAAAAGATCACAATTTATTGTCCCACTTCCGATACTGTCGAAGGTAGATTGTTCTATGAGTTTTTGCTCATTACCATTAATGATGGTAAATATCCTACTTCTAACATGGATGAGGTAAAAGAAATGGCAGATCGATTTTTAGCTTATCCGAATGTAATTCAAACGGATGTTGCATCAAAAATCGATAAACTTGGATCTTGTTTGGAATATGGTGATATGTATATTTTATTTGAATCCAGTTTATTAGCATCTGCTGATTCATCTGCAGATATCTGCGTAACTTATCCAGAAGTGACGGTAGTGAAGCAATTGTATTTACAATATCGTAACTCGGAAATTGAAGAAGGCGTTAGTGAACAGCTTGATAAAAGTGGTCTTTTTGATTATAATTTATCTGGTAGTTTATATTACAATAATTTTTACAGGATGAATAATATGAATTCTGTATTCTATCCACAGTACGAAGAAAAATATTTTAATACACAAAATGGATTTAACAATTATGATCTGAACAATTAATCAGTTCATAACCTATTTACTCTGTCTAGGAATTCCTAGAATATTGCAAAAAGAAAACCCCTGGCCGCAATGCGGCTAGGGGTTATACTTTTTATTCTTTTAATACTTCATTTAAGTCTTCTACTTTTAAATTTGTTTGGTAGAAGTCCTTTTTGGTACAACCAGCACGTCCGCCTCCTGCACAAGCACAGGCACAAGCACACGAGCTAACACATGCACAACTTGAAGCACATGAGGATGAATGAGAGTGTATAAACACTGTACTACTTCCTCCGCCACCACTGTAGCCTCCGTCATAGTCATCAGAAATTAGTCCAACAATAAAAACAACGACTAAGACAATTACAATAATGATGACAGCCCATAAAAGGATTTTACCACCTTCGCTCATACCTTCACTGCCTTCTACGTACTGTCCTTCCAAATCATAGTCAAAAACTTCTGAATTATATTTTACAGATACGTTGAATCTCTGGTCCATAGCTAGGGAATCTTCCCACACATAATATCCATTTTCCTGTTTTTCGGTGGTTGCCTCAATTACATTATTGGCATTCCATAATACTTTCATCTTTTTGACATTCATATCTGGAAACCAACCGGCGGTAAACGAATACCTCACAAGATGATTCTCTTCTTCGACAATATACATGTAAGCTTGGTGAATTGTATATTCGATATGAAGCTTCTCACCTGCTTCGTATTGCCGATCAAAGTCAATGCGGATATAAGTATTGCTTCCCTCTTCATATTCACGTATTTCATCAATATTGTCGGTAAGGCCGACAATTTCATCGACGTGAGAATTAGGACATCCCACTTTGATCCATTCGAGCTTTCCTTCAGATGTACTGTCCAGAACTGTCCAGTCAATCACATACTTCATATCCAGTGTTCCATCTGTTCTTGGATCAATCTGGATTTCGTAATATTCGATTTCATCCAAAGGTGATGACGTTATCGCTATTGCACTGATAGGCATCAGCAGAAGAAGTGCAAGAAACATAATGCTCACAAGTAAAGAAACTCTTTTTTTCATTGCTGTCACCTCCTTAGCAGTTATAATCTCTTAATTGACATATATTGGTGAGAGTTGTAGAACGATTTCTGATTTCTTTGCACTTATCAGAGTTCCATATCTCTTTCCATTCATCTTTTAAAAGATTGCCTAAAGAGTTGCCAGAAGATAACCAGCTTTGGCAAGGAATCACGTCTCCGTTAGGAGCAATTGCCATGTTACTTAAACATGCTCCGCATGCCGGTACGGATAATCCCAAATCTCTTACTTTGCTTTCTTCAACCCATCCGGGTGATGTAAAACTTATTTCCATATGCAATTCTTTACATATGGAAACTGCATTTTGCAAAACATGATACATTTCATCATTTTCCAGTTTTGTCATGGTTGAGTTTGTTTTTGTTGCATTTCCTGACGGAATTAGACCCGAACATGATACATATTTCACACCGAGCTCTTTTGCAAATTTCAGTGTAGAAACATAATCTTTGTTCAAAGAACAAAGTGGTGTGTTAATACTGACGTTCAGTCCAGCTTCGATTGCATTTTGGATACCGGCTACTGTCTTATGAAAATTCCCAGAACCTACCAATTCATTATGAATTTCGGGTACATTGGAATAAAGTGTAACCTGAACAGAATCCAAAGATGCGGCATAGAGCTGTTCACAAAGCTCTTGTGTTAGGAGCACGCCGTTAGTGTTTAGACGAGTAACAAACCATTTCGCATAGGAAATAAGTTGTACCAAATCTTTTCTTAATGTTGGCTCACCACCTGTAAAGGTAAGTTGTGGAATGCCAATTTTTCTGCAATTATCAATAATCTCTTTCCATTCTGAGGTGGAGATTTCTTCAACATTTGCATTTTTCTGGCCGGCTGCATAGCAATGTAAACATTTCTGATTACAATTCCAACAGCCATTTTTTTGCATAGAGCTGACCATTAGATCCATACGATGAGGTGCTTCCATATATTTTGCATATTCATTGATGGAAATTAGTCCAATCTCTTCTTCCTGCTCCTTACCATACGCAATAGCTACAAAAGAATTGATCATCCTTTTCAAATCTTCCTTCAAAAGTGAAGATGATGTGGCCGGATATACCATTTTTACTTTTGCAACTGTGCGCCTTACGATCTTTTCAAGTTCATCTTTGGTAATTTCACTGCCTTCATAAAAATTTACTTCATCAATGAAGTTAGAAAGCAAGATTGCCCAAGAGATCTTGATTGGTAAGATGTCAGAGCCATTTAAAAACACTAAGTAGGGAACGTCCTTATTCAATGTTCTTTTGGGTGGTACCATATGAATCCTTACTGACCCAGGACCATATGGATTGAGAGTTGTATGTTTTACATTCCGTAAATTCTTGTCTTCATACAGCCTCTCACGAAAGTTTAACTTTCTCAATATTATTCCTCCTTATAAAAGTTAGTATATTTCTTCTTAGATCTTGCAAATATGCAGTATCTTTCGACAAAAATATAACAATATTATACCATGTCTACATAAGAATGTAAAGTTTTAGCATATATAATTGTGATTAACTTATGTATGATTAACATCGTAATTATTTCAAACATTATACATATCAATAAAGTGTGACATATGTTTGACAAACCTACAAAATGAATTAGTTAATATGGTTAGTTAAAAAAGTAAAAGCAACATTGTAAAAAAAATTGATAGTATTGAAGAAAATGCTACATTTTAGTAATT
>CANQYS010000028.1 GCA_947628115.1 uncultured Clostridia bacterium
TTTTTTAATTTCTATTGAATTTTGAAATTTATTATGATATATAATAATTAAATAAATGTATCAAATTTTATTTTTTGAGCATATTATTATATAAATATATATTATTTTTCCAATTACCATTTGGGTAGTTCGGACGCACGGCGTCGCAAGCGACAGTCGTTATTTTATTTTTATAGAACTTATTGTATAAAAGTATATAACATTGTTCTATTCTATATCTTGAAATTTACTGCAAACCCTCCTATAAAGTAAATAATGTTCATATAAGGGATTTTTGGCTGGGGTGGTAGGATTCGAACCTACGAAATGTCGGAGTCAGAGTCCGATGCCTTACCGCTTGGCTACACCCCAATATATACAACACTAAATATAATAACATCTTATTTTAAATAAATCAAGATAGAATTTTGGAAAATAACCTAATGGCGGGCGACCACTGGTCGCCCTTACTCTACTATTTTAATTCTTAGGGTTAATAGTAATCATAATCTTATTTAATGTGCTACTTCATTGATTCCTCTACAGCAACAGCAACTGCAACAGTTGCACCAACCATTGGGTTGTTACCCATTCCTATTAATCCCATCATCTCAACATGTGCTGGAACTGAACTTGATCCAGCAAATTGTGCATCTGAATGCATTCTTCCCATTGTGTCCGTCATTCCATAAGATGCTGGTCCTGCTGCCATATTATCTGGGTGAAGAGTTCTACCTGTTCCACCACCTGATGCAACTGAGAAATATTTTTTACCTAACTCTATGCATTCCTTTTTATATGTACCTGCAACTGGATGTTGGAATCTTGTAGGATTTGTAGAGTTACCTGTAATTGATACATCTACTCCTTCTAAGTGCATTATTGCAACGCCCTCACGAACATCATTTGCACCATAACATCTAACTTTTGCTCTTTCTCCATCTGAATATGCTTTTTCTTCTATTACATTTACCTTTCCTGTAAAGAAATCAAAATCTGTTTTTACATATGTAAATCCATTAATTCTTGATATTACTTGTGCAGCATCTTTTCCTAAGCCATTTAGTATTACTCTTAATGGCTCCTTTCTTACTTTGTTTGCAGATTTTGCAATACCAATTGCTCCTTCTGCTGCTGCAAAAGATTCATGTCCTGCCAAAAATGCAAAACATTTTGTTTCTTCTGATAAAAGCATTGATGCTAAATTTCCATGTCCTAATCCAACTTTTCTATCATCTGCAACAGATCCTGGAATACAAAATGCTTGGAGTCCTTCTCCTATTGCTTTTGCTGCATCTGCTGCTTTTGTGCATCCTTTTTTTATTGCTATTGCTGCACCTAAAGTATATGCCCATGCTGCATTTTCAAAACATATTGGTTGTATTCCTTTCGTTATATCATAAGGATTAAATCCTTTTTCTTTACATATTTCCATTGCGTCTTCAAAATCTTTTATTCCGTATTTTCCCATTACGGGTTTTATTTGATCAATTCTTCTTTCATAACTTTCAAATAGTGCCATTTTATTACTCCTTTCTTGGGTCTATTTTTTTAACTGCTTCATCAAATCTTCCATATTGACCACTTGCTTTTTCTATTGCTTCTAAAGGTTCTAATCCTTTTTTTATGTTCTCCATCATTTTTCCTAAATTTACATATTTGTATCCAATGATTTCATTATTTTTATCTAAACCAATTTCTGTTATGTATCCTTCAGCAAGTTCTAAGTATCTTGGTCCTTTTGATAAGGTTGAATAAATTGTTCCAACTTGACTTCTTGTGCCTTTACCTAAATCTTCGAGTCCTGCACCTATTGGAAGTCCTCCTTCTGAAAATGCAGATTGTGTTCTTCCATATACAATTTGCAAGAATAACTCTCTCATTGCTGTATTTATTGCATCACATACTAAATCTGTATTTAATGCTTCAAGTATTGTTTTTCCTACTAATATTTCTCCTGCCATTGCTGCTGAATGTGTCATACCACTACATCCTATTGTTTCTACTAATGCTTCTTGAATTATTCCTTCTTTTACATTTAATGTTAGTTTACATGCTCCTTGTTGAGGTGCACACCATCCTATTCCATGTGTTAATCCTGAAATATCTTTAATTTCTTTTGATTTTACCCATTTACCTTCTTCTGGTATTGGAGCTGGTCCATGGTCTACTCCCTTTGCTACTGGGCACATTTCTTCTACTTCTTTTGAATAAATCATTTAAATTCTCCTTTCATTATTATATATATATGTATAATACATAGCTTTGCAATAAATTTATGCTGATATTTTGCTATGTTTATATTATAAACATATTATTTTAATTATCTTTTTCATAATCTTCTTCATCTTCTTTTATTATCCAATCTTTATTTTTGTTATAGAAATCTAATAAAGATATTTTTAATCCCTTAAAGCTTGTAACTGGTACGTCATCGGTAATATTATATTCTTTAAATGTACAATATATTTCTTCTTCCTCATCATATACAAATTTAAATATTTTTCTATCATTTGGTTCTATTATCCAATATTCTTTTACACCATATTGTTGATATAACGTATATTTTCTAAATCTATCATGTATTAAGTTAGATGGTGATGCTATTTCTATTATAAAATTTGGAGCACCTTTAACATAATTTTTTTCATATTTATCTAAATCACATAATACAAAAATATCTGGTTGTACAACTGTATTCCAATCTTTTACATCTTTACTTTTGCTAAATATAACATCAAATGGTGCAACAAATGGTTTGCATGGTTTGTCCTTAAAGAATTCCCTTAATTGTCCTGCAATTTCCAATAGAATCATCTGATGTATTCCTCTTGGACTACTCATTAAGTATAAATCTCCATCCATTATTTCGTATCTTTCATTAGTTTTATTTCTAATATTTTCTAATTCTTCATAATTATATTTTTTTAATTTTCTTGCTAAATTTTCCATATTTTTTTCCTCCATATTTTAAATTTAGCGCCCTTTCAAAATTTGCAAAGCAAATTTTGTACTATTCACTCTTAATTATTCACTACTCATTATTCATTTTTTAGTACGAGTAATGTTTGCCCCCTTATATAAAATATTATTATATATTATTTTTCTAATAAAGATTCACCTGTCATTTCTTTAGGTTTTTCAATTCCCATAATGTCAAGCATTGTTGGTATTAAATCTGCGAGTCTTCCTTCTTTCAATTTTGCATCTTTTCCTACCAAAATTAATGGAACTACATTTGTCGTATGGGCTGTATGTGGTTCACCTGTAGCGTAGTCTATCATTTGTTCTGAATTTCCATGATCTGCTGTAATTAATAATACTCCATTATTATTTTCCACAGCTTCTACAACTCTTTCTACACATTCATCTATTGTTTCTAATGCTTTTATTGCAGCTTCTAAATTTCCTGTATGCCCAACCATATCTGGATTCGCATAGTTTAATATTATAGAATCATATTTTTTTGAATTAATTGCATTTACTACATTATCTGTTACTTCAATTGCACTCATCTCTGGCTTTAAATCGTATGTTTCTACTTTTGGTGATGGAATTAAAATTCTATCTTCCCCTGGGTATTGTTTTTCTTCCCCACCATTAAAGAAAAATGTTACATGTGCATACTTTTCAGTTTCTGCAATTCTAAGCTGTGTCATTCCTCTCTTGCTTAGTATTTCTCCAAAAGTATTTTTTATTTCATCTTTTTTGAAGGCTATCTGAACATCTTTAATTGTTTCATCATAATTTGTAAAACATACATAATATAGTGGAAAATATTTTCTTTCAAATCCATCAAATTCTTTATCTACTAAGCTTCTAGTAATTTCTCTTGCTCTATCTGGCCTAAAATTAAAGAATATAACTGAATCATTTTCTGAGATAGTTGCAATTGGCTCACCGTTATTGCAAATTAGAGTTGGTACAACAAATTCATCAAATACTTCTTTTTGATATGATTTTTCTATTGCTAATCCCGCACTTGTTTCTTTTTCTCCTACTCCATTTACTAGTGCATCATACACTTTACTTACTCTTTCCCAGCGTTTGTCTCTATCCATTGCATAAAATCTACCAGTTATACTTGCAATTTTACCAACACCTTTTTCTTCCATTTTCTTTTCTAACTCTGCTATATAGTTTTCTGCAGAAGCTGGAGGTGTATCTCTTCCATCTAAAAAGCAATGTACATATACATCTTCAAAATCTTTTCTTTTTGCAAGTTCTAATAAAGCGTACAAATGACGAATATGACTATGTACTCCTCCATCTGATAATAATCCCATTATATGCAATTTAGTGTGATGTTTTTTACAATTATCTATTGCACCGGCATAACTCTGGAATACTAAAAAAGTCTCCATCTTCAATTGATTTTGTTATTCTTGTTAATTCTTGATATACAATTCTTCCTGCACCAATATTTGTATGTCCTACTTCTGAGTTTCCCATTTGACCGCTCTGGAAGTCCAACATCTAATCCACTTGTTTTTATCGTTGTTGTTGGATTTTGTTTCATTAATTTATCTAAAAAAGGAGTATTTGCAAGTTTTACTGCATTTCCCTCTTCTCTTTCATTTATTCCAAATCCATCTAATATCATAAGCATTGTTAATTTTTTATCCATAATTATATCTTTCCTCATCTTCCTTTAGTAAATTTTGATTATTTTTAAATGTTTCTTCAAGTGATATTTCTAGTCCTCTAAATATAGTAGATTTTATTTTTTCTTTTATTTTATATATTTTAGGTAATGTATAAACATTATCCTTACTTAATATATATACATATGCTGTTCCTTCTTCAATATCTATTATCCAATATTCTCTTACACCATATTTTTGGTATAAATGATATTTATCAAATTTATCGTGTAATTTATCATATTTAGATAAGATTTCTATTACTAAGTCTGGAGCTCCTTCTATTTTATCTTGTATTTTATTATGGTCGCATACTACCATTAAATCTGGTTGTACTACATTTTTTGATTGTTTTCCTTTTGCATCAAGCCTTACATCTAATGGTGAAATAAATGGCATGCATTTTTTATTTTCAAAAAATTTTTTCATTTGTTCTGCCATATCTAATAAAATAACTTGATGTTTTGTTTCTGGACTATACATTAAATATAATTCTCCATCAATTATTTCATATCTATTTCCATCATCAATTTTTTCTAAATCTTCATAAGTATAACTTTTATTTTCATTATGTGCTAAATTTTCCATATTGTTTTCCTCCATATTTTCAATTTAGCGCCCTTTTAAAATTTACAAAGCAACTTTGTATTATTTTTTTTAATTATTCACTACTCATTATTTATTTTTTCGGGCGGACAGGGTCGTCCGCCCCTACAGGTTTTTCAATAAGTTTGCTCCTAATGCTTTTATTTGCAAGTTGCCCTATGGTGCCCCTATACATTATAATTTACTATCTTTGCAAATTCTTGTGCATCCAAACTCGCTCCTCCTACTAAGCCTCCATCTATATCTGACATTTCGAACAAATCTTTTGCATTTCCAGATTTTACACTTCCACCATATTGTATTATAACATTTTCTGAAACTTCACTTCCATATATTTTTTCAATTTCTTTTCTAATCCATTTTATTGCTTCATTTGCATCCTCTTTTGTAGCAGTTTTTCCTGTACTAATTGTACTAATTGACCAAATTGGCTCATATGCTATAATTATTTTTTCTACCTCTTCATTTTTAAGTCCTTGTAATGCAAGTTTTGTTTGAGTAATTACAACATCCTTTGCCAAGCCATTTTCTCTTTGACTTAAAGTTTCCCCTACACACACAATTGGTTTTAATCCTAAACTTAGCGCTTTTTTTAATTTTTTATTTACAGTTTCATCTGTTTCATTATAATATGCTCTTCTTTCTGAATGTCCTATTATTACATATTCTACTCCTATTGATTTTAGCATTTCTCCTGAAACTTCTCCCGTATATGCACCTCTTTCTTCAAAATGCATATTTTGTGCGCCTATTTTTATATTAGTATCTTGAGCATGTAATAAACTATAGAACAAATCCGTATATGGAACGCATAATACCACTTCATTTTCTGAATTTTTTACAAGTGGTGTTAGCTCAGTAATAAATTCAATAGCATCATTTGGTAATTTATTCATTTTCCAATTTCCTGCAATTACTTTTTTTCTCATAGGAAATCCTCCTTTTTTTATCTTGTATTTTATACACTTAATTTATACCATATTAAATTATTTTTTTCAATGTTTTTGTTTATTTTTATTTACATACTTCTGCCAATATATTTGACAAACATTGCATACTTAGTATACATTGATCTAATGTATTTCCTGTTGCACCTACTTCTATTATAGATGCACCTGTCGTTACATGTTGATTATATCTTGAATTTCTTATTATAATTGGTCTAAAAAGGCCTGGATACATTTCATTTGCTTTTTCTTGAATTTTTACAGCTAGCTTTAAATTTTGATTCCAATTTGGATGTTCTAACCCTCCTCCATCTGTTCCGATAACAAACATCATTTGAGCAGCATAATTATCATTAATTTTTACAGTTGGTGCATAACTATTACTACTTCCTACAGCGTCTCGGTGTAAATCTATTACAATTTGTGTACTTTTTCCTGCTAATAGACTTTGTACAGTCTCTAATGATCTCGAATATGAACCTGAATATGCTGGGTAGTCATGATATGTTGTATTATGCTCTACATTAAATCCTTTATTTTTTAAATAATTTGTAAGTTCTGTTCCCACTCTTGCAACACTATAATTTAAATCTGTTGTTCTATAATTACCAGTCATCTCGTATTCATATCCGTGGACTTGCTGTATAACTCTCACATGTATGTGTATGATAAATTAATATGTCTTTTTTATTTGTAATTTCTGCATCTGGAACTAACATATCTTCTGTTAATTCATAGTCACTTTGATTATTTATTTGTACACTTCCATAAGATGTTGTAACTTTTGGTGTTATATTGTTTTCCTTTACCTCTTCTGTTGTTACATTATCTGGCAAAATTGCTATTTGGTTTTGTAGTTCTTCTGTATCATCTAAAGTTAACTCTTCTTCATTTATTATTAAATCTGTATTTTTTAAAATTGACTCATCAAAAATACCTGCTCCCATGGCAAGTATTTTATTGCTTGTTAGTAAATTCTCATTATTATTTTCTGTTTTATTATATGACATTAAAGATATGCTTAAATCTAAACAATTAAGAAAAGAATATTCATTTATTTGTTTAGTAGTTGTCTTAATCGTTTGTTTTATTGCTTCACTTTGATTAAATGTAACTATTTTTCTTATTCCCTTAATCAAAAAAAATATTATAAAAATTATTATAAAAAATTTAAGAATATATTTAAATAAATCCCTTGCATTTATTACTGCTATATTCATTAATTGTCTCTCCTTTGCAAATTAGTTTATTAAAATATATTCTTAAATTTAATTTATATGATTTTTATATAATTACTAAACTGTAATTAATTTTTTTATAATTTCTTCAACTTTTAATTGTTGTTGTGTTCCTTCTTGCATATTTTTTATTGTAAGTAATCCTGAATTTATTTCGTCTTCTCCAATTACAATTACATATGGTATGTTTAATTTGTCAGCATATTTAAATTTAGACTTAATTTTTTTATTATCAAAATATATCTCTGCATTTATGCCAGAATTTCTAAGTATATTTGCTACTTCTATTGCTTTGCTTAAGTCTTCTATCATTGATATTACAAGTACTTCTGAAATTGATTTTTTATCTGTTTTTATTAATCCAATATCATTTAGTATAAAAAATAATCTCGTAAGACCAATTGACATACCTACCCCTGGTAACTTTTTATCTGTATAAAATTCAGCTAAATCATTATATCTTCCACCAGAACAAATACTCCCAATTTCTTTATAATCGTTTAAAAATGTTTCATATACTGTTCCTGTGTAATAATCAAGTCCCCTTGCAATACTTAAGTCAATTTCAAATGCTTCATCTGGAACATTAAATAATCTTATATATTTTATTACTTGTTTTAATTCTTCTATACCTTGTTCATATAACTCATTTTTTATTTCTAATTTTTCTAATTTTTGTATTTTCTCATTCGTTGTTCCATTTATTTGAATAAAATCTATTATTTTATTTATACTTTCTTCATTCATTTTATAATCGTCTTTAAATATTGCAATTACAGTCTCTTTTCCTATCTTTTCTATTTTATCTATTGTTCTCATTATATCTACCGATTTATCTTCTACATCTGCTTCTTTAAATAATCCATTTAATATTTTTCTATTATTTATATGTATGGAAAAGTTATCAAGTCCTAAACTTTTAAAAGTTTCAAACATTATTGCCGGTATTTCCGCATCATTAATTATATTTAACTCTCCATCTCCGGATTACATCTATATCACATTGATAAAATTCACGGAATCTACCTCTTTGTGCTCTTTCTCCTCTATATACTTTTCCTATTTGATATCTTCTAAAAGGAAATGTTATTTGGTTATAATATTCTGCTACATATTTTGCAAGCGGAACAGTTAAATCGAATCTTAATGTTAAATTGCTATCTCCTTTTTTAAAATTATATAATTGTTTTTCTGTTTCTCCACCTACTTTTGCAAGTAATACTTCTGAACTTTCAATTACTGGTGTATCTATTGGCAAAAATCCAAATTTTTCATATGAAGTTCTTATTTTATCTACCATTTGATTAAACAACACTTGTTCATTTGGTAATAATTCCATAAATCCTGATAACGTTTTTGGTTGCACTTTACTCATAAATACTTATCAATCCTTTCTTATTTTTAATGTATATGAATATACCTTAGTCTACTAGCATTCCTCATAGATTGAGGTATATCCCTTTAATTACTGATGTCAGTATTTTAGTTTTGTATATTATTAATATTCTTTTGGTTTGAGTTCTAAATATATTGGTATCTCTTCTTTTATCATTGTTGATTTACCATGTCCTGGATAAACTATTGTATCTTCTGGAAGTACCATTAACTTATTAGTTATTGAGTTTATTATTTCCTCAAAACTACTTGTTGGTAAATCGGTTCTTCCCCATGATCCTCTAAACATTGTATCTCCTGAAAAAAGCATTTTTTCTTTTTCAGAATAGAGGCATATTCCTCCACAAGTATGTCCCGGTGTGTGTAATACTTTAAATTCAATATTTCCTACATGAATCAAATCGTTATCATTTAACCTAGAATCCGTTTCTATAATAACTTTTCCAACTCCAATATATTCACTAAGATTTATAAGTGGGTTTTTTAAACCTGGCTCATCTTCTATATGTATTAAAACTTTTCCTCCGAGTTTTATCTCTTAATTCATTTACACCTGCTATATGATCTCCATGACAGTGAGTAAGTAGTATATATTTTACTTTTGCATGAAGAGTATTTAACATATCCATAATTTTATCTACTTCTCCACCTGGGTCTATTACCATTGTTTCCTTTGTTTCTTCACATTGAACTATATAACAATTAGTCTCCCCAATCATTGGTATTTCTAATTTAATTCTTTTTAATATCATTTGTACATTCTTCTTTCTTATTTTGTCTTTATTTCTTTCTTTTTACTTCATATACACTATCTACTTTTCTAATAGCTTTTAAAACCTTACTTAATTGTTCTATGTTTTCTACTTCTAATGTTATTTCTATCGTAGCAATTCTTTCTTTACTTGTTTTTGTATTTACCCCCATTATATTAATTTTCTGAGATGTTATTTCTTTTACTATGTCAGAAAGTAGACCTGTTCTGTCGTTTGAATATATTTCTATATCTACATTATATGAACCTTTTGTTTCCTCGTTATACCAGCTAACATCTATAATTCTATTCTCATCTTTAAGGAGTTCTTGCATATTTACGCAGTCTGTTCTATGAATAGATACTCCTCTTCCCTTAGTAATATATCCTATTATATCATCTCCTGGAACCGGATTACAACATCTAGAAAATTTTACTAAACAATTATCTATTCCTTTTACAATTACTCCCGACTTTGGTGGTTTTTTTTCTATATTCTTTGCTGATGTTAATTCTTGTATTTTAGCTTCTATAGTTTCTTCTTCATGTTCTTTTTTATATTCTTCTAATAATCTTGTAATTATTTTTCCTGTTGCTATTGCACCAAATCCTATACTTGCAAACATATCATCTGTAGATGGATAGTGATATCTTTCTAGTACAACATTTACCCATTCAGGTTTAAATAGGTCACTATGTGACATTCCTATTCTTTTTATTTCTCTATCTAGTATTTCTTTTCCTCTTATAATATTTTCTTCTCTTTCTGCCTTTTTAAACCATTGTTGAATTTTTGTTTTAGCACTAGAACTTTTTACATATTTAAGCCAATCTCTACTTGGTCCTTTTGGAGTATCTGATGTAATTATTTCCACAATATCTCCGCTTTTTAATTTTGTAACAATAGGCATCATTTTACTATTAATTTTGCATCCAATCATTTTATGTCCTACTTCTGCATGTATAGAATAAGCAAAATCTATTGGTGTTGCATCTCTTGGTAATACTTTTATTTCTCCTCTAGGAGTAAAAACATATACCTCATCTTCAAAAAGTTCTGTCTTTAATGTTTTTAAAAATTCATCCGGATCTTGCATATCTTTTTGCCATTCTAAAGTTTCTCTAAGCCATGCTAGTTTATCTTCTGCAACTACAACATTAGATTTTTTACCTGAATTGTTATTTGCTTCTTTATATGCCCAATGCGCAGCTATACCAAATTCTGCAATTCTATGCATATCCCAAGTTCTAACTTGTACTTCAAATGGAGTTCCATTTGGACCTATTAATGTTGTATGTATTGATTGATACATATTTGGTTTTGGAACTGCAATATAATCCTTAAATCTTCCTGGCATTGGATTATATAATTCATGTACTACTCCGAAGTGCAGCATAACAATCCTTTATTGAATTTACAATAATACGAAGTGCAAATAAATCATATACTTGGTCAAGACTTATATTATCTCTTTTCATTTTTCTATAAATACTATATAAATGTTTTGCCCTTCCAGTTATCTCAGCTTTTATATTTTCTTTTTTTAAATGTTCTTTTATCTGTTCCATTATTTTATCTATAAATTCTAAACGTTCTTCTCTTTTCTTTTCTATTCCCTCTACTAATTCTCTATATTCTTCTGGATATAGATATCTAAATCCCAAATCCTCAAGTTCCCATTTTAAAGAATATATACCTAAACGATTTGCAAGTGGTGCATATAAATCCATTGTTTCTTTTGCATTTGCAATTTGTCTGTTTCTTGATAAATAACTTAATGTTCTCATATTATGTAATCTATCTGCTAGCTTTATTAGTATTACTCTTATATCTTTTCCCATTGCCAAAAACATTTTTCTATAGTTCTCTACTTGTTGTTCCTCTATTGTGCTATATTGAATTTTTCCGTAGTTTTGTAACACCTTCTACCATTTCTGCAATCTCTTCTCCAAATTCATTTATTATATCTTGATGTGTAACAGGTGTGTCTTCTACTACATCGTGCAAAAGTGCAGCTGCAATTGTACTATCATCTAATTCTAAATCTGCTAATATATACGCAACTTGCAAAGGATGGTTAATATATTTTTCGCCTGAAACTCTATTTTGCTCTTTATGATATTTATCCGCATATTCATATGCCTTTTTTATTAGTTCTATATTTGCATTAATATTTTTTTTCTCAACTTTTTCTATTATTTTTTCTATTGTTACTGGTTCATTTTTTTGCATACATATATCCCTTTCTCATACAGATTTCATTATGTCTTTTACATTAATTTGTATAGTTTCTTCTCCGTCCATAATTGTTAATCTCTAATTCTCCTGCAACATCAATTTTGTCACCGATTAAAAATTCTTCTGATAAATATCCTAAATTAAAACCTATTGCATTTATTAAAAGATTATCATCTTTCAGAATTAATTTTAAATGTTTTCCCTCTGAAAGAGCCCTTATTGAATCTATCTTTAAATTTTTATAAACAAATACTGGTGTTTTATTTTTTTCACCAAATGGTTGTAATAGTTCTAATTCATGTACTATATCTTTATTAATATCTTTTGATGTTATTTGTCCATCTATTTTTATAACTGGCATAAGTTGTTTTATATCTTGTTTTTTTGCTATTTCTTCAAATTTTTCTTTAAATTTTGTATACATTTCAGATTTTAATGATAATCCAACTGCCATTTCATGTCCACCATATTTTTCTAAATATTTACTTGAATTAACGAGCGCTTCATGTAAATCAAAACCTGGTATGCTTCTGCCTGAGCCTTTAGCTACACCATCTTCAACACATAATAATATTGTTGGCTTAAAAAATTTTTCTGTTAATTTTGAAGCAACAATTCCTATTACACCATGGTGCCAATTTTGCCCACATAACACTATAGTATTCAAACTATCTATATCTTCATTTTGTAATTTTAAAATTGCTTGTTCAAAAATCTCTTTTTCTTTTGCTTGTCTCTGAATATTAAATTTATTTAATTCTCTAGTTATTTCTCTTGCCTCATCAATACTATCTGTTAAAAACAATTTTAAAGCTTCTTCTTGATAACCCATTCTTCCACAAGCATTGATTCTGGGTGCTACACCAAATGAAATTGTATTAGAGTCTATTTTTTTATATCCGAGATTCTTGTATTAAAGTTTTTAATCCAATATTTCTAGTTTGATTAATTAATTTTAACCCTAACTTAGCAATAACTCTATTTTCATCCACCAATGGAACTATATCAGATATTGTTCCTACACAAACAATATCTAAATATTTTAAATATTCTTTTGCTTGTAAATTTAGTTTCATAGAAATTGCTTGTATTAATTTAAAAACTACTCCACATCCAGCAAGTCCCCTAAATGGATATGTATTATCTTTTCTCTTTGCATCTATTATTGCATATGCATTAGGAAGTTTATCTAATTGTTCATGGTGATCTGTTATAATTACATCTATACCAAGTTTATTACAAATTTCTACTTCTTCTGTTCCAGAAATTCCACAATCTACTGTTATCATTAATGTATATTTTTGCTCTATTATCTTTTCTATTGCTTCTTTATTTAATCCATATCCTTCTTCTAATCTATTTGGAATATGATATCCTGTTTCTAAACCTCTTTCTTCTAAAAATTTTTTCAATATTGTTGTACTAGTAATTCCATCAACATCATAATCTCCATATATTATTACTTTTTCGTTCTTTTCTATAGCTTTTAATATTCTATCTACTGCTTTTCCCATATCTAGCATTAAAAAGGGATCATAAAAGTCATCCCTTGTTGGATTTAAAAAAACTTCTATCTCCTTATTTTTTAAAATTTCTCTATTTATAAGTATTTTAGCTAATACTTTTGATATATTAAATTTTTCTGATATTTCATTTACTTTTTCTTCGTTTGTTTCATAATATTCCCATTTTTTTTTCATAAATTTTCTCCAAAATAAACATTTGCTTTATTATATATCTTTTTTTTGTTTTTTAAAAGGGGTTTTAGTATATTTTGTTCATTTTACATTTTATCCTTGAATAAATTTGCTTTTTTCAAAAAATTATGTTATCCTTATTATAAGGCGTTAATCGTCTTCTAATCAATAAGCCTACTTTGGCTTAAATTATAAAAGGAGGAACTCTTGTGAGACATGCAACTCTAATGTTGATGTTACCTCAAGCATACCAAGGATCAGTAATTGATTTTATTTTTGAAAAACTCAATTTTCGGGTTGAGGAAATGAACAATTATAAATCTATCGTATTAACTAAAAAAGCTTACGATAAGATAGAAAAAAGTTCATTATTAAAAAAAATCGATGATGAAACCTGGGAAAGGCCTGAAATTATTATTGAAGGTCGGTATAGACCTTTAATGATATTTAGTTTAAAAAAAATCCATTCAGATGAATGGTGTGTACTTTGGATTAAGTACGGACAGGAGAAATATTATGAATTTTCTCCTGATGTATCTAATTTTAGGGGTAGAGAAATTAAAATATCTGCCCACTAATGAAATAGACTCTGAGTAGTTTCTATAACTCTCAGGGTCTATTTCATTAGTCCCATAGCTAAAATTTTACTACTTCTATTACATGGCGGAGTGGGTGGGATTCGAACCCACGTGCCACTTCAAATGGCTAACTGTTTTCGAGACAGCTTCGTTATGACCACTTCGATACCACTCCATTGTTAATATATTAACACATATTTAATAATTTATAAAGATATGTTTTTGCAATTTTTATAATACCTTAATTTTATTTTTAAAAGCCACTTTTTATCTGTGTTGATTTTAGTTTTGTACAAAAAAGTGTTAAAATAATTA
>CANQYS010000029.1 GCA_947628115.1 uncultured Clostridia bacterium
AAAACAACAACAACAGCAGCTATTACAAAATGGTTAGGATTATTAGGAAAGGCACAATATACAGCATATGATCAAATAGACGGTGCTCCAGAGGAAAAAGCAAGAGGAATCACAATTAATACAGCACACGTTGAATATGAAACAGAAAATAGACACTATGCACATGTTGACTGTCCAGGTCATGCTGACTATGTAAAAAATATGATTACAGGTGCAGCTCAAATGGATGGAGCAATATTAGTTGTTTCAGCAGCTGATGGTCCAATGCCTCAAACAAGAGAGCATATATTACTTGCAAGACAAGTTGGAGTTAAATATATTGTTGTTTATTTAAATAAATGTGATATGGTTGATGATCCAGAATTATTAGAATTAGTTGAAATGGAAGTTAGAGACTTACTTTCAAGCTATGATTTCCCAGGAGATGAAATTCCAATTATAAAAGGATCTTCACTAAAAGTACTAGAAAGCACATCACAAGATCCAAATGCACCAGAATATGCATGTATGAAAGAATTAATGGATGCAGTTGATAGCTACATTCCAACACCAGATAGACCAACAGATGGTGACTTCTTAATGCCAGTAGAAGACGTATTCTCTATAACAGGTAGAGGAACAGTTGCAACAGGTAGAGTAGAAAGAGGAGTTGTTAAATTACAAGATGAAGTTGAAATTATAGGTTTAACTCAAGAAAGAAGAAAAACAGTAGTAACAGGTGTAGAAATGTTCAGAAAATTATTAGATCAAGCAGAAGCAGGAGACAACATTGGTGTTCTATTAAGAGGAATTGATAGAAAAGACATCGAAAGAGGTCAAGTTCTAGCAAAACCAGGAACAATACATCCACATACAAAATTCAAAGCAGAAGTTTATGTATTAACAAAAGAAGAAGGTGGAAGACATACACCATTCTTCAATGGATATAGACCACAATTCTATTTCAGAACAACAGACGTTACAGGTGTTATAGATTTACCTGCAGGAACAGAAATGGTAATGCCAGGAGATAATGTAACAATGACAATCGAACTTATTACACCAATAGCTATCGAAAAAGGATTAAGATTTGCTATTCGTGAAGGTGGTAGAACAGTTGGTTCTGGTATAGTTTCAGAAATAATTGAGTAATATTTTAGAAAATAAAATTTATATAAAATAGAGGTTAGGAACAACCTCTATTTTTTCGACTTTTTTTCTTTTTTCGGACGGACTAATTTTAGTCTTTTTTAAAAGACTAAAATTAGTCCGTCCGAAAAAAGAAAAAAAGTCGTCTGAAAAGGGGAAAAATGCATCTAAAAAATCTGCATAGAAAATTTCTGCCATAACTATTGCATTTTTTATAATTAAATAATAAAATAGGTAAATAGAAAATATACTTTATAAAAGAAAGGGATATTTAATGAAAATTTTATTAGATTGTATGCGGTGGAGACAACGCACCAGAAGCAAATATAAGAGGTGCAATAAAAGCAGTTAAAGAAATTGATTCAGAGATAATTTTGATTGGTAAAGAAGAAATAATAAAAAATAAAATTAAAGAAATTTATGATAAAGATATAGAAGAAATATCTAATAGATTAAAAATACATAATAGCACAGAAACAATAGAAATGGAGGATATTCCAACACAAGCAATAAAACAAAAAAATGATTCCTCAATGGTTGTTGGGTTTAACATGTTAAAACAAGATGAAGGTGATGTATTTATTTCTGCTGGTAATTCGGGTGCTTTACTCACAGGTGCTACTTTATTAGTAGGAAGAATAAAAGGAGTAGATAGACCTGCAATTGCTCCAATGCTTCCATCATATAAAAAAGGACTAATGTTACTTGATGCAGGTGCAAATACCAATTGTAAACCTATAAATTTATTACAATTTGCTCAGTTTGCAAATATATATTTAAAAAATATTTATAAAATAGAAAAACCAGCTATAGGATTATTAAATATAGGAACAGAAGAAACAAAAGGAAATGACCTAATGAAAGAAAGCTATAAACTTTTAAAAGAAAAATCAGAAGAATATGGAATAAATTTTGTAGGAAATGTAGAAGGTAGGGAAGCCTTTTCTGGGGAAATAGATGCAGTAATTACAGATGGATTTACGGGAAATATATTTTTAAAAACAGTAGAAGGATTTGGAAAATTTGTAAAGAGATCACTTACAGAAAGCTTAAAAAAGAATGCGTTAAGTACACTTGCTTGTATTCCAGCATTACCAGGAATAAAAAGATTCAGTAAAAAAATGGATTACAAAGAATATGGAGGAGCATTATTTTTAGGTGTAAAAAAACCTGTAGTAAAGGCACATGGAAGTAGTGATGAATATTTATTTTACTTTACAATTAAACAAGCAGAACAATTTGCTGAATCTAAAGCAGTAGATACATTAAAAGAAGAGTTCGAAAAATTAAAATAATTTAAAAAAACTATTGACAATATAGTATAAAGCATATAATATCTTAAGTAGTAAAATAAAAAAATTGAGGGAGGTGTATTATTACCCATGAGTTCAGAAGAAATTTACAATAAAGTAAAAGAAATTATAGTAGAACAATTAGGAGTAGCTGAAACAGCTGTAGCACCAGAAGCATCGTTTATAGATGATTTAGGAGCTGACTCTTTAGATATAGTTGAATTAATAATGGCATTAGAAGAAGAATTTGATATAGAAATTCCAGATGCTGATGCAGAAAAAGTAGTTACTGTAAATGATGTAGTGGACTATATAAAAGATAATACATAAATTTTAATAAATGTATATTAAGAAGGTAGTAAAAGCCTTCTTTTTTTCATTTTTATTACAGTAGTTTGAATTTTATAATACATAAATATAATAAAAAGTAATAAGTAAGTATTTTTTGTAAAATAATGTAGAAAATATAAGAAATTAGTAAAATTACGCGATTAAAATTTATTGTATTTTTATATTAATTATAGTATATTCAGAAAAGTGCAATGTTAAAATATTAATTTGCATGAATACAAAAGAAAGGGGATATATGGGTGCAAAATTCTAAGGCTTACTATGGTGGTACTTTGTTAGAAAATGAAGATTTAAAAGAATCAAATATTAAACATAAAATAGAATTAGAATACTACACAATAAAAAATTACATAAGCAAAAAAGCAAAAGACGAAAAAGCTACATATGGAATTGAAATTGTTAAAAAAGAATATAAAAATAATAGTGTAAATACCGAAAGTAGTGCAAAGCAATATATAAGCAATAATGCAGAAAAAATAATAGAAATAATAGAAACATTAAAAAGACATAAAGTAACTCCAATAGGATTAAATGATGTATTAGAAGATTTGTTAAAAACAAATGAAGTAGTTTAGAACAAATTAAATAATACAGTTATTCTACTTATTAAGACTAGTTTATTAGTTTTAATAAGTAGATTTTTTTTATATAGAGTTGTACATACTTGCATAGGTTGACAGAATAGGAAATAGTTTGGTATAATATCAATTGTAAACATAATACATGTTTATTTATATTCTTTTAAATACGAATTGTGAGTAGGGGTTCGTATAAAAGAAAAACCAAATTTATAATTAATAAGGAGGAAAAAATATGCCGAATGATTTTATAATTAAAGGAACAGTACTTGTTCGGTATATAGGAAATGCTGAGAAGGTAAAAATTCCGGATGGGATAACTGAAATTGGCTATGATGCATTTAGTAGAAATATATTATTAGAAAATGTTAATATACCTAATTCAGTCGCGTATATAAGGGATAGGGCCTTCCAGGACTGTAAGAATTTAAGAGAATTAATATTTCCTAAAGGTATAAAATGCATTAATTGTAGTATTTGTTGTGGTTGCAAAGCTTTAACAAAAGTAGAAATTCCTGAGGGAGTAGAAACAATAAGAAGACATGCATTTTCTTTTTGTACCAGTTTAGAGGAGGTTAAAATTCCCAAAACTTTAAAAGCCATTGGTGAAGCAGCATTTATAGGATGTAATATAAAAGAAGTTGATTTTTGGAGTATACCAAAAATAGTAGATAAAACACTATATAGAGAACTTATGCTTTTAGGAGATGTGTTTGATGAAGAGGTGAATATTAGAGTAAAGAATAATTGATTTGACAAAAAAACCTACTCAAGCAAAAGCAGGAGATTATATCTCCTGCTTTTGCTTGAGCGTATAAATATGAATAAAACTAAAATTCTATTTTTTTATTTACACAAAAAATTATTTAGTATATAATGCAACTATCATGAGATTAAAAGGAGGAGCATTTATGCCAACTTTTGAAAATCTAAAAAATACAGATAAAGCCGTATATGAAGCCATAGAAAAAGAACTTAAAAGACAGCAAAATAAAATCGAATTAATTGCATCTGAAAATTTTGTAAGCAATAGTACAATGGAAGCAATGCGGAAGTTATATGACAAATAAATATGCAGAAGGGTATCCTGAAAATAGATATTATGGTGGTTGCGAGTATGTTGATATAGTTGAAAAATTGGCTATAGAAAGAGCAAAAAAGCTTTTTGGTGCAGAACATGCAAATGTACAAGCACATTCCGGTGCACAAGCAAATATGGCAGTATATTTTGCCATATTGCAACCAGGTGATACAGTGTTAGGTATGAACTTATCACATGGAGGGCATTTAACACATGGAAGTCCAGTAAATTCATCTGGTAAATTATATAATTTTATACCATATGGATTAGACGAAAAAACTGGTACAATAGATTATGAAGAATTAGAAAAACTAGCTTTGAAAAATAAACCAAAAGTAATTTTAGCAGGTGCCAGCAGTTATCCAAGAGAAATAGACTTTAAAAGAATTAAAGAAATAGCAAACAAATCGGAAAGTATATTTATGGTTGATATGGCACATATTGCAGGACTTGTAGCAGCTGGCCTTCATCAAAATCCAGTAGAATATGCAGATATAGTTACAAGTACTACTCACAAAACACTTAGAGGTCCAAGAGGGGGACTAATACTATGTAAAGAGCAATATGTAAAAGCAATTGATAAAGCAGTATTTCCAGGTACACAAGGAGGTCCATTAATGCATGTAATTGCTGCAAAAGCAGTATGTTTTGGAGAGGCTTTAAAACCAGAATTTAAGGAATATCAAAAGCAAATAGTAAAAAATGCAAAAGTATTAGCAGACGAATTATTAAAATATGGATTTAATTTAATATCTGGAGGAACAGATAATCATTTAATTTTAATAGATTTAAGAAATAAAGGAATAATGGGAAAGGAACTAGAAGTAAGATTGGATGATGTAGGAATAACAGTAAACAAAAATGCTGTACCATTTGATACAGAAAAGCCAACAATAACAAGTGGAATAAGAATTGGTACGCCAGCTGTTACTACAAGAGGATTTAAAGAAGGAGAAATGAAAAAAATAGCTAATTTAATAAATATGACAGTAGATGAATATGATAGTAAAAAGGAAGAAATAAAGGAAAAAGTTAATAAAATTTGCAAGGAATTTCCATTGTATGTATAAATATAAAATTTAATTTTTGCGCAATATTTTATATTGCTAATTTTCTTTTGCAATAATTTATATATGCAATTATTATAATTAAAATCTACGATTCCTCGGCTACGTTGCGCAATCTACAAATTCTAAAAATAAATCAATTGAGCCTCTGGGTATCCCGCTTCCTCTATTGATTTATTTTAAGAATTTTCACGATTGCTACACTTACATTCGTCATCTCCGATTTTGGAATTATAATAATTGCTTAAAAATATTACTTTGCAATTTATGCAGAGTAGCGCGAGGTGATTTATGTTTAAAATTTTAGAAAAAGTTACGGGTGGGGACCGACAAGCATAGAGTATGTATATAAAATATTGCGTAAGCAATTTTTATATTACATACTCTGCGCAGTTGGGGCGTTTTTCGAAAATTTTAAACATAAATTACCGGGAGCGAATATTTTTATTATAAAAATTAAAATATAAAACATTGTGTAAAAACTAAATTATATGTAAATACGAATAAAAAAATATTTACACGCAAAAATATTTAGTATATAATTCAACTACAAAATACATCAGATAAAGAGGAAGGGGAATAATTTTAAATGATAGACAAATTAATTATAGTCGAATCTCCAGCAAAAGCAAATACAATAAAAAAATTTTTAGGTGGAAGTACAAAGGTAGTTGCATCAATGGGACATATAAGAGACTTACCTAAATCAAAACTAGGTGTTGATACAAAAACATTTGAACCACAATATATAAATATAAGAGGAAAAGGAGACTTAATAAAAAGTTTAAAAAAAGAGGCAAAAGAAGCAAAAAGAGTATATATTGCAACTGACCCTGACCGTGAGGGAGAGGCAATAGCTTGGCACTTATCGAATATATTAGATGTAGAAAAATCTAAAATGTGTAGAGTAACATTTAATGAAATAACAAAAGATGCCGTAAAAAAAGCAATTCAGAATCCAAGGCAAATAGATATGGATTTAACAGACGCCCAGCAGGCAAGACGTGTACTTGATAGAATTGTTGGATATAAAATAAGTCCTGTATTATGGAAAAAAGTGCAAAAAGGTTTATCTGCCGGAAGAGTTCAATCAGTTGCAGTTAAATTAATTGTAGATAGAGAAGAAGAAATAGAAAATTTTATTCCAGAAGAATATTGGAATGTTTATGCTACTTTAAGTACAAAAAAACCTAAAAAAAGCTTTGAAGCTAAATTATTTGGAAAAGATAATAAAAAATTAGAAATTAATTCTAAAGAACAAGTAGATAAAATTTTAAAAGATATAGAAAATGCTAAGTATATAGTAGATGAAGTAAAAAAGGGAGAGAAGAAGAAAAATCCAGCACCTCCTTTTACAACAAGTACAATGCAACAAGAGGCATCAAGAAAATTAAATTTTGCAATAAGAAAAACTATGCAAGTAGCACAGCGGATTGTATGAAGGTGTAAAAATACCATCTAAAGGAACAGTGGGTTTAATTACTTATATGAGAACAGATTCTACTAGAATATCAGAAGAAGCAAGAGCAGCTGCAAAAACATATATAGAAAATGTGTATGGAAAAGAGTACTATGAGAATAGGTATTATAAAGCAAAAGCAGATTCTCAAGATGCACACGAGGCAATAAGACCAACTTATATAGATTTAAATCCAGAAGAAATAAGAGAATCTTTAACAAATGATCAATATAAATTATATAAATTAATATATAATAGATTTATAGCAAGCCAAATGTCAGCAGCAATATTTGATACATTAGCAGTTAAAATAAATGCAAATGACTATAATTTTAAGGCAAATGGACAAACAATAAAATTTAAGGGATTTATGACTTTGTATGTAGAAACAGAAGATAATGAAATAAAAGAAGAATTTGAAAAAATACCTACATTGAAAGAAAATGAAGAATTAAAAAAAGATAAAATAGATGCAAAACAAAGCTTTACTGAGCCACCACCAAGATACACAGAAGCAAGTTTGGTAAAAGCTTTAGAAGAAAAGGGAATTGGTAGGCCAAGCACATATGCTCCAATAATTACAACAATACTTGCGAGAAGATATATAGAAAAAATGCAAAAACAATTACATCCTACAGAACTTGGAAGAATAGTTAATAAACTTTTAATAGAAAACTTTAAAGATATAATAAATGTAGAGTTTACTGCTCAAATGGAAGAAGAATTTGATAAAATAGCAGAAGGAAAAGAACAATGGAAAAAAGTTATATCAGAATTCTACACACCATTTGAAAAAGTAGTAGAAAAAGTGGATAAAGAATTAGAACATGTAAAGTTAGAATACGAAGTATCAGATGTTCCATGTGATAAATGTGGAAGAATGATGGTAATTAAATTTGGAAAATATGGAAAATTTTTAGCATGCCCTGGATACCCAGAATGTCAAAATGCAAAGCCATATATTGAAACAATAGATGTGCCATGCCCAAAATGTGGAGGAAAGGTACAAATAAGAAAGACTAAAAAGAGAAGGAACTACTATATATGTGAAAATAATCCAAACAATGGTTGTGATTATATTTCATGGACAAAACCAAAAAAGGAAGATAAAAAATAGTTAAGCAAAGAGATATGTTTGCCACATATCTCTTTGCTATTTTAATTCTTTTAAAGGTACAACCCTTAATGTATATCCCATAGGATATAATAATTTAATAAGAGTATTAGTCTGTGGTGAATTTATATGCTTTTCAATTCTAGCAATAACAGGTTGTTTAACACCACTTTTTTTGCTCAAATCACGTTGAGTAAGGTTATTTTTTTTCCTTGCTTCAATTGTTGCTTCAATTATATCTTGTTCAAGCTGAATTTCAGCTTGTTGTTCTGGACTAATATCGAGATTTTTTTTAATATTATCCCAAGTATCATAAGGTTTATCATTCATTGCATATCACTCCTTTTAATGAAATCATCTAAATATCTTTTAGCTTTATCTATTTCTTGAATAGGTGTCTTTTGGTTTTTCTTTAGAAAAATTGTTAATAATATAAAGTTATTATTTAAATAAGTAAAAAGTATTCTATATCTTAAAGGCCTCAACTCCCAGATATTATTATTAATATATTTTATATATGGTTCCCCTAAATTGATGCCATATTTCGATAATAGATTAATATATGCAGTTATTTTATTAAATTTTATTCTACTACTTTTATCTTTTTTATTTTTAAGGTTTAATAAAAAATTTTCTATTTCGTTTTTTTGGTTCTTGTTTTTATAGAAGAGAATATCATACATAATAATCCTTTCCTATTGCATCATTATGATAACATATAAGTTATCAAAAGTCAACAATATGTAAAATTATTTTTAAACTGATTTGGAATTTATAGGCGAAATGCCTTATGATTAAAATAATTAATGAATTAATTATAAAAAATAATATCATATTTGGAAAAAAATGTAAATATAATTTTTGAAAATATTAATCATATTTTTTGCTCTAACAATTAATTTTTTATCATTCTACCAACAGTCGATTGAATAAAAAATGCTTTAGTGTTAAAATATTTGCAAATGGAGGCATGGTTTCATGGATAGTATAAAATTTGGTAAATTTATTGCAGAGCTTCGAAAAGAGAAAAAAATGACCCAAAAAGAGCTTGCAGAAAAATTAAATTTAACAGATAAAGCAGTATCAAAATGGGAAAGGGGTTTAAGTTTTCCTGATATAACAATACTAAATCCATTGGCTAAAAATTTAGGAGTAGATATTTCAGAACTATTAAATTGTAAAAGAGGAAATAAGGAAAAAGTAGATGTAGAGAAGGCAGTTAAAGAAGCTATAGAAAAGATAAATAAAACAAAAGAAAAAAGAGAAAAGAGAAATATAAAAATAAAAAAAATTACAATTGTAGTATCAATTATAGTATTTATACTTTCAGTAGCCCTTCAATGTGCATATTTATTTCTTTTAAAAAGGCATGGCTATGAGTACATAGTAGATAGTATGCTTTATATTGTAAATCAGGTAATATTAATTTCTGCTTTTCTTGTACTTCTTTTAGGATTTATGAGAAAAAATAAGATAAAAAATATAATAGTAATATCAATATTTACTTTATTATCAATTATAAATATTGCGTTTTTTATTAATAATGGATTTACTAGACAAAGTATAATTACTTTTTCTAGCGATTTTTCCAATCAATTAATATTGAAAAAAGATAGAAAAACAGGTGAAACATATTTTTATAGAAATGCAAAAATTTTATTTGTAAAACCAAGTGAACAATTTTCATATGCAGTAGAAGGAAAAATAAAAACAAAATGGCTTACAACAGATATTTGTTCAATTACTTATGAAGATGCAAATGACAATTTAAGAGAATTTGTTGCAACTTATGGAGATAGAGGAGATGGCTCATATTATTGGGTATCAACAACAATGCATGGAAATTGGCAACATTTTACGAAAAATGGTGTTAGCACAAAATTAATTTCAGATTCAAAAGGTATAACTATAAAAAAAGAAGGAGAAAGCCATACATTTGATACTTATCATATAAAACAATTTGGAACAATAGCAATTGTTTTATATGATGAAGATACTCCTAAATATGTAATTGCACTAAATAAAGACTGTGAGTTAGATAGGGTAACAGATATTATAAAAGATGGAGGAACTATTACTCTTTTTGATGTATCAATGGAAAAAACTATTCCCGAAGTTTTAAAATGTATTAATTATAAAGAAAATCTGCAAGATTACAAAATAGTAGATATGGACTCATATCATTACAAAGTAAATAATGGTATATTATATGTAAAATATGATGATGAAATTGTAGAAGTTCCAGGAGAATATTCAGAGATGCTAAGTAGTTTTAATGATTATAATTATATAATATCGAAAGAAAAAACAGTATTCTTTTATAATGACGAGAATAAAAAATATTTAGTATATTCAGACGATATGGGAAAAACTTGGAATAAAACAGAGCTTCCTAGATATGAGAGCATTGAATGCATACAATTTATAACAAAGGATATAGGATTCATGTTAAGATTTAATGACGTTGCAATGACTTTAGCTAGTGGAAACATATATAAAACTACAGATGGCGGAAAAACATGGACAGTTGTAGGCAGTGGCATAAAACAAGGCGATAGCTATAGTTTTTCTACGGTAAGCAGAATGAAGTTTATTGATAAAAATTTAGGATTTATAACAAGACCTTCAGTTGGTACATATTGCGAATTATATATTACAAAAGATGGTGGCAAAAATTTTGAACAAGTAAAAATACCAGTAATAAATGAGGTATATGATTATTATGAATTGCCAACATTTAATAATGGGGTTCTTTACGTAGAAATAGGTCAAGGATCAGATGGAGAATATAATGGTGGAGACTCTATAACATATTATTCTAAAGATGATGGAGCAAGTTGGATTTTAAAGGAGGAAAATTAAAGTGAAGAAAAAAGCAATAATCATAACAATATCTATAATAGTAGTTGTAGCAATAATAGCAGGAATATTTATAGTATTAAATAATAAAAAAAGTGAAAATTTGGATGAAAAATTGAAACAATATTATACGTATTTAAATGAGCATAATTACGAGGCAATGTATGAAATGGTAATATTAGATAATAATATTTCAAAAGATTACTATTTATCACGAAATAAAAACATATATGAAGGAATAGATGCAAAAAACATACAAATAGAAATTGAGTCAATTGAAAAAGAAAAAAATGCAGTAAAAATTGCATATAACACAAAAATGGAAACTAGTGCAGGGAGTATTGATTTTGATAATACAGCAGAATTTATAAAAGATGAAGATAAAGAATATAAAATTAATTGGTTATCAAATTTGATATTTCCAGAGCTTAATAATGAGTATAAAGTAAGAGTTGGAAAAGTTTCTGCAAATAGGGGAAAAATATTAGACAGAAATGGTAAAGTACTTGCACAAAATGGAGATGACGATAGGGTTTATCCATATAAGGAAGATGCATCTCATATAACAGGTTACATACAAAGTATTACAGCAGAAGAATTAGAAACTCTAGAGGAAAAGGGGTATAATAGTACTTCTGTAATAGGAAAGGCAGGTATAGAAAGGGTTTATGAAGATAGGTTAAAAGGAGAAGAAGGCGTAAGAATATATATTGAAAATGATTTAGGACAAGAAATAAGCACTCTTGCAACTAAAGAAGGAAGCACAGGAGAAGATATAAAACTTACAATTGATATTGATTTGCAAACTAAACTATATGAAAAATCAAAAGATAGTGAAGGATTTTTTGTAGTAATGAATCCTAAAACAGGTGAAATTTTGGCATTAGTTAGTACACCTTCTTATGATGCAAATAAATTTATAACAGGAATGACAAACGAAGAGTGGGATGCTTTAGCAAATAACGAGGCAAAACCACTATACACAAGATTTACAGAAAAATGGTGTCCAGGGTCCACATTTAAACCAATAACAGGTGCAATAGGACTAACAAGTGGTAAACTTTCAGCAACTGATGAATTTTATTATACAGGACTTTCTTGGCAAAAAAATGAAGGTTGGGGAGACCATAAAATAACAACACTTACAGGATATAATGGCAAGAAAAATCTAAAAAATGCAATAATATATTCAGATAATATTTATTTTGCACAAGCAGCATTAAAAATAGGTGAAGAGACTTTCACAAGTGGGTTAGATAAAGTAAAATTTAATGAAGATATAGACTTTGAATTAGGACTTGCAAAATCACAATATTCAAATTCAGAAAGTATAACAAGTGAAAGTATACTTGCTGATAGTGGATATGGGCAAGGACAAATTTTAGTAAATCCAATACATATGGCATCAATTTATTCAGCTTTTGCAAATGAAGGCAATATGATAAAACCTTATTTAGAATATAAAGACAATAAAACAGTAGAATATTTAGTAGAAAATGCTTTTTCAAAAGAGGCAGCAAATACGATAAAAGAAGCATTAATAGAAGCGGTAGAAAATCCAAATGGAACAGGACATGATGTAAAAGTAGATGGAGTAACAATTGCAGGGAAAACTGGAACAGCAGAACTAAAAGCATCAAAAGAAGATACAGGAGACACATTAGGATGGTTTAACTGCTTTACTATAGATAATGATAATCCATTATTAATAGTAAGTATGGCAAAAAATAAAAAAAGTACCTATTTGAAAGGAATAATAAAAGGTCTATTTGAATAAATTTATGCTATTTAAATTTATAATTTGCAAAAATAAGTTGCAAAATTATGTAAAATAATGTATAATATTTCCATGCTACATTTTGTAGTAAATAATTATAGGAGATGTTTTCATGTTAGGCAAAAATGTTGCCGTTCTTTACGGTGGCGGACAAATACCAAGTGCAAATATTGTTCTTGGTGAATTAATCGAAAGGCTTTTAGGACGGGGAGATTTAAAGGTCTATGGCGTCCATAAGAGTTTTATGGGGTTGGCAGATTCTGATTGTTATGAAGAATTTACTCTTCAAAAAGCAAGGGATATTAAGACACAAATAGGTACGTATCTTTCTACGTGCCGAAAAGTAAATCCTACAGAGGATAGATGGTTTCCAAAAACCATATCCAACTTAAAGCATATGAGTATCAGAACGCTCATAATTCCTGGTGGAGATGGCTCAAGTAGAGCCGGAAGTGCTTTGGAGGAAAGGGCTAGGAAAGTAGGATATGAAATTCAGGTTGTTTTTATTCCCTGTACAATCGACGGTATAAACGGAAGTGATACAATTGGCATTGATTCTGCGGTAGCGGAATCAGAAAGACAAGCATCTTTAATAATTGCAAATTCATTTGCAACATTTAATCCCAATTTTTTGGGACCGCGAATTGCAATTGTTGAAGTGCAAGGTAGAAACCGCAATGATATTGCAGTTGCTGTAATGAAAAAAATCATTAATAAAGAGAAAATCGCTTCTTATGATATTAATGATATTGATTTAATTTTCATTCCTGCGGCATATAAATGGAGTTACATCCAACTTATGTCGAGACTGGAGGCATCTGGACGGGAAACTGCTATTATAGTATCTGAAGGTGCAAAACCAGAAGAATATTATTGGGAATCAATCGATGGATTAAGTGTTGGCGAAAAATTTAAAAATCTTATAAAGCAAGGTCACGTAAGAGAAGCAAATCTTAATATCATTGGATATCTCTCTCAAACTAATGATCATTCAGATGTTGAAGTAAAAAAAATAAAGGATTGGATTTTTTTTGCAATAAAATCAATGTATAAGACTAAAGAATCTATTGCTATAATTAAAACCGATGATTTTAAAACAATGTCATTGAAAATTTTTGCAGCCGGTACAGAATCTGAAAAACCTATTCCATTAAGTAATGAAGATTCTGAAAAATTAAAATCATATCTTCCATGAACATCGGCAAAAGAGGGAAAAACTATTTTACCCTCTTTTGTTTTTTAAAATAGTAAGAAATGAAAGATTTCCCATATTCAGCAAGAATTTACAAACATTCTCCATACAAAATTTTTTAAAATTTTGGTTGTCTAACAACGTTTGTGGACTTTACAATAAATTTAGATAGTATGACGTTAAAAAAACATTAAAAAATAAAGAGAAATATGATAATATCAATAAAGAAAATTTATATAATTTTGCTTTATTAAAAGGTTAGTTTTTAAAGTAAAATCTACTTTAGTAAAAAAATGATTGTATTAAAGAAAGTTCCTAAAAGTTGAGGA
>CANQYS010000030.1 GCA_947628115.1 uncultured Clostridia bacterium
AATTACTAAAATGTAGCATTTTCTTCAATACTATCAATTTTTTTTACAATGTTGCTTTTACTTTTTTAACTAACCATTTTATAAATTTTCTGTTTTAATATTTTATTATTATCTTCCTTCTCCTTCTTTATTTTGTTCTTCTCTTACTCCTTCTAGTCCTTGTTGCATACTACCTTGAATATTTTTAGATAATGATGTTCCAGAAGCAAATGAAGAATTTCTTCTTCTAGACAAAGCTTTTGTAATAAGTCCTGCTACTACTTCTTTTATTCTATTAGGAGAATTTATTAATAATTCTTTCTTTACTGAATAAGTTATCAATTTCCAATCTTCATCTTTTAAATCACTCATTGTTGGTATACTATTATAATCATCATCTGAATCTATAAACATGGTCTTAAAAGGACTAAAAAATAGTTTTACTATACTTGTTCTTGTATTTTCCATATATATAACCCCTTTTATATAAAACTACATAAATTTATATATAGTTTACCATAAATATATTAATTTGTCAAATATTTAATTCATATAATGTATTTAATTCATATAATCTTTGAGCTTTTTACTCCTACTAGGGTGTCTTAATTTTCTTAAAGCTTTTGCTTCTATTTGTCTTATTCTTTCACGTGTTACCATAAATTCACGTCCCACTTCTTCAAGTGTTCTTGCTCTTCCATCTTCTAGTCCAAATCTCAATTTTAAAACTTTTGCTTCTCTTGGCGTTAAAGTACTCATTACTTCTTCTAATTGTTCTTTTAATAGTGTATATGCTGCAGAGTCTTGTGGTGCAGGACTGTCTTCGTCTTGTATAAAGTCACCCAAATGGCTATCATCTTCTTCTCCAATTGGCGTTTCTAGAGATACTGGATCTTGTGCTATTTTTTGAATTTCCATTACTTTTTCTACTGGTATTTCCATTTCATCTGCAATTTCATCTGGTGTTGGTTCTCTTCCTAATTGTTGAAGCAAGTGCCTTGATGTTCTTATTAATTTATTAATTGTTTCTACCATATGTACTGGTATTCTAATAGTTCTTGCTTGATCTGCTATTGCTCTCGTAATTGCTTGTCTTATCCACCAAGTAGCATAGGTACTAAATTTATATCCTTTTTGATAGTCAAATTTTTCTACAGCTTTAATAAGCCCCATATTTCCTTCTTGTATTAAATCTAAAAATAACATTCCTCTTCCAACATATTTTTTTGCAATGCTTACTACTAATCTTAAATTTGATTCTGCAAGTTTTTGTTTTGCTTCTTCGCTTCCCTCTAATACTTGTTTTGCAAGTTCTAATTCCTCTTCGAATGTTAGAAGTGGTATTTTACCAATTTCTCTTAAGTACATTCTAACCGGATCATCTATATTAATACCATCAAAATTCATGGTATTAATATCTTCTATTTTTATATCTTCTACTTCCTCTAAGTCTTCTATATCTGGTTCCTCTAAATCATCTTTTAATACATCTACACCGAATTCTTCAAAAGCATCAAATACTTTATCAATTTGATCTGGATTTATATCCTCTAATTGACTTGCAAGTTCTCCATATGTTATTTGTCCTTTTTCCTTTGCCTTGTTTAATATATCTTTAACTTTTTTATTTGTATCTTCTATACTTTCTGTTTCTTCTAATCTTACTTTTTCTATTTCTTTTTTTGTTTCATTTTTCTTTTCTTGATTTTGCTTTTTATTATTACTTTTTAATTCTTCGATTATTTTCTCATTATCTTTTTTTGATTTTCCCATCTATATTGTACCCTCCTTCAAAATTTGCTTTTGCAAATTTTGTAAACAATTGAACTTAATATTCTATTTAATATGAGCTATTTTTGCTATAATATCATGCAATTCTTTTTCTAATTCTTTTGATTGTTGTTCATTTAGACTTTCATCATTAAGGCCATTAATTATTTCTTTTTTTCTATTAAGAAGTCTCTCTTTTTGATAATTTTTTATTAAATCTTCTATTGCTTTTTTATCATTCTTAATTTCATAGTCTTCTGCCATTATCCCTGTTATTATGCTTATAGTTTCTTCATCTTCGTTAAATTTTTCTAGTATGTTATTTATATTACTATTTCCCTTTTCAAATTCTTCATACAAGCATTTTATAATTTTTTTGTTTTTTTCACTTTTAAAATCATTAGGAGATAATATATTTTTTATTTGATTATATACTTCTTCTTTTCCATTTAGCAACAATCCTATAATTATGCTTTCCCTTTTTATTAAGGCTTCTGGTAGAGTTTCTTTTTTTATAACTACAGGCTTTCTGTAATTATTATCTAATATCTTCTTACCTTGATTTCCTGAGTAATTTAATTTATTAATTTCTGCATATATAGCTTCCTTTGAAATATTGTATTCCAATGATATTTTGTCTATATAAACTTCTTGTTCCATTCTATTATCTACTGTACTTAATAATTTGGCTATTTCATTTAAAAATTTAATTTTATCGTTAATATTTTCTAAGTCCAAGTCTCTTTTTAATACCTTAACTTTAAATTCAACTAAAGATATAGCTTTATCTATTAAATTGTTAAATCTGCCATTTCCATACTTTATAACATATTCATCTGGATCCTTAGCACCTTCCATTTGTAAAATTCTAATGTCACACCCTAAATTATTTAATATTTCAAGTCCTCTAAGTGTTGCCGCTTGTCCTGCTGCATCTGAATCATATGAAATTATTACTCTTTGTGCATATTTTCTAAGTAGTCTTCCTTGCGCTTCTGTAAGTGCTGTACCACAAGATGCAACTACATTTTCTATTCCCCTTTGATGAAGAGATACAACGTCCATATAACCTTCTACTATAAGTAACTTTTCTAAATTAGAATTTTTTGCAACATTTAATCCATATAAATTTCTTGCTTTACTATATACAAGATTTTCTGGAGAATTTATATATTTTGGAAGTGAATTATCAAGTACCCTACCTCCAAATGCAATATAACGATTTCTTACATCTTGAATAGGAAATATTAATCTATTTTTAAACCTATCTACAAAATTGTTTCCAACTTTGTTTATTAAATTTGATGCTAATATTTCTTCATTTGTAAATCCTTTTTGTTTTAAATAACTATATAAGTTGCTGTTTATAGGTGCATATCCTATAGAATAATCTTTTAATGTTTTATTATCTAATTTTCTCTTTTTTACATATTCTTGAGCTGGTTTTGAAATTTCCTTATATAAAATTTCATGATAATATAATGCCGCTTCTTTATTTATCTGGTAAATTTTTTCTTTAAGTTCTTGTCTTTTATTATCAACTGTTCCTTCTAATGTAGGTAAATTTATATTTGCTCTTTCTGCTAAAATTTCTAAACTCTCTTTAAAATCTACATTTTCAATTTTACTTATAAAATGAATTACATTACCGTCCTGCTCCACACCCAAAACAATGAAATATCTGTTTATCTGGAGAGACAGAAAAAGAAGGTGTTTTTTCTTTATGGAAAGGACACAATCCAAAAAAGTTTCTACCACTTCTTTTTAGTATTACATATTGCGATATTATATCTACTATATCGTTACTATTTTTTATATCATCTATTAATTCCTCACTATAACGCACCATTTTTTACGCCTTTCTTTTACATAATTATATTATTCGACAGCTAATTTTGAAATCCTTCATTTATATTAAAATAGAAAATCATTTTGAATAATGTGAACTTAGCAAATATATTTGAAATAAATTATTATACAAATAAAGTGGCTTTTGGCCGTCCTTTGTTCTAGTCTATTTGAGTTTGAAGTGAACAACAGTGGGCTTTCTTTTGCGTCAGACTATTTAAATTTATTTTAAAGCCCACGCCCGTTGTTCTACCGCCAAAATTTTGAAAAAATTTTGTGTGGAATGTTTGCAAAGCTTTGTTGAATAGGGAAAATCTGCGATTTTTCCTATTCAACAAGAAAAAAAATCCTAGCTTACTAGGATTTTTTTACTACTTTATTAATTTTGTGTTTCACTAAATGGTATGAACTTTTTAACAATGTTGTCTGGAACAACATTATTAATGTTTTTACTATATTCTGCAAACGAATTATTTATAGTATTATTAACTAATTCTTCCATTTCATCTTTACTCGTATTTTCAGCAAGTGTAAGTTCACTAACTAATATTTGTTTAGCATTTAATAGCATTTTCTTTTCGCCTGTTGAAAGTCCTTTTTCTTTTTGTTTAAAACTTAAATTTCTAACAACATCTGCAACTTCGTAAACATCTCCACTTTTCATCTTTTCCATATTGTCTCTATATCTTTTATTCCAATTCATATCCATTTGAGTAGAGTCTGTTTCTAATACTTTAAATACTTTTCCAGCTGTTTCTTTATCTATAATATCTCTTACTCCAATTCCTTCTGCCTTTGCTGTAGGCACCATAACTTTTACTTCACCTGGCATTTTTATTATGTAATAAGATTGTTTTTCCCCTAAAATATCCTTTTCTTCTATTCCCTCAATTGTTCCTGCACCGTGCATTGGATAAACTACTTTATCCCCAATATTAAACATATATACGTCACTCCTTTTTGATATTATTTATTATCTCAACCTTTTTTATTATACCATAAAATTGGATGTAAGTCAAAGGATTTTTTGGGAAATTTTACATAATATTTACTAATTTGTTGAGCCAAAACCTCCTGTTCTTTCTCCTTTAGCTAGATCATTATCTGTTATTAAATATTTTTGAAATATACCTTGTCCAATTCTTTCTCCCTTTTTTATTTTTATATCTTCATCTTTAATATTATAAAATGCAAACATTATATGGCCATCATTATCAGGGTTTTCATAATAATCACTGTCTACTACTCCTATACTATTTGCTAATATTAATCCCTTTTTTCCTGGATTAGAACTTCTATTTGCAAGTATTAATACTTCATCAGATTCCATATATGCTTTAAGCCCTGTTTTTACAAATGTTGGTTTTAATCCTAATTTAAATGATGGTATTACTGTATCTTCTGCTGCTTCAATATCATATCCAGCTGAATTTTTAGTTGATCTCTTAGGCAAATTTATTTTTGCATCTTCAAATCCTTTTGCTATTTCAAATCCACGTTTTTTATCCATATTCTTTTTACCTCTTTCTTTTTTATAATTCTTTTATATTATATATTTTTTGACAGCTAGTGTCAATTAATAATGTTTTTTCATATATTAATAATAAGACAAAATGTAGTTTGTGTGAGGGGAATTCTAGGGACTGTCCCTAAAAATCACCAATTTTGGGGATTTTGGGGACTGTCCTGAATTCACCTGAAACACACAAACTACAATTTATAATCATCCTATCCAAATGGAGGTTTTACTTTTATGACCAATTCATCTTTAGATAAATTAGATATTAATAAGTGTGCAAAAATTTCCACCATTAGCTGTAATGGTGATTTAAAAAGAAGATTATTAGATTTAGGATTAGTAAATGGTACAACTATAAAACCTATACTTAAGAGTCCTATTGGAAATCCTATTGCTTATGAAGTAAGAGGAACTACTATTGCTTTAAGAAAAGAAGATTCTAAACACATTAAAATAAAATTATAATTAAGTTATTTAGTTAGAGGTATAAATTTATATTTTGCCTCTTTATTCACATATATCTTTTTTTTTCATATATTATAATAAATATTTATTAGAGTAAAACTGCTCGAATGGAGGTTTATATGGGACTTACTTCTAGTTCAACTGGTAGTAATTTATTAAGTAAAGATATAGAATTTTTAAAAGAAAAATGTGATTTTACCATTGCTATTGCTGGAAATCCAAATGTTGGTAAAAGTACAGTTTTTAATTCTCTTACAGGTCTTCATCAGCATACAGGTAATTGGCCTGGTAAAACTGTTAGTAATGCTATGGGAATGACTGACTATAAATGTAAAAGCTTTCTTCTAGTTGATATACCTGGTACATATTCTATTATGTCTAATTCTCAAGAAGAAGAAATTGCAAGAGATTATATATGCTTTGGTAATCCAGACTGTACAGTTATAGTAGTGGATAGCACTTGCTTAGAAAGAAATTTAAATTTAGTTTATCAAATATTAGAAATTACAAATAAAGTAGTAGTATGTGTTAATTTGCTAGATGAAGCAAAAAAGAAAGGTATTGAAATTGATTTAGATAAACTTTCTGCTAAGCTTGGTGTACCTGTTGTTGGAACCATTGCAAGAAAAAAGAAAACATTAAAAAATTTGATGAATACTATATTCGATGTTTGTTCTACTAATACATTTACACGAAGCTTTAAAATAGAATATCCAGACACAATAGAAAAATCAATTGAAACTATTAATGAATGTATAAAGGACGTTTTGACTGATAAAAAATTTTACAATTATAGATGGATTTCTTTGAAATTATTAGAAGGAAATAAAAAAATAATTTCATCTATTGAAAATTATCTAAATGTAAAATTGCTTAACAATGATGAAATACAAAATGCATTGCTAAAAGCTAAGAATTTATTAGAAAATAATGGAATAGATAATTCCATGCTTAAAGATAAAATTGTTTCTACAATAATGTTTAATAGTGAAAATACTTCACTAAATGTAACTAAATATAAAACATCAGATTATAATAAAAGAAATACCATAATAGATAAAATACTTACATCCAAATTGACTGGAATTCCTATAATGATATTGTTTTTTGGAATAATATTTTGGATTACTATTACAGGAGCCAATTATCCATCTCAAATACTCTCTGACTTTTTTAATTTTATAGAAGGAAAACTTGTATATATTTTTGAAGAATTTAATAGTCCAAATTGGCTTATTGGAGTTTTAGTTTATGGTATGTATAGAACTTTGGCTTGGGTTGTAGCAGTTATGCTTCCACCTATGGCAATATTCTTTCCTTTGTTTACAATTTTAGAAGATTTAGGGTATCTTCCTAGAATTGCTTTTAACTTAGATGGCTTTTTTAGAAAAGCATGTACATCAGGAAAGCAGGCCCTTACCATGTGCATGGGAGTGACAAAGTTGGATTTTTTTATAATCAGTCTTTTTGTTTTGCACTATTTGACTGATTTGCCTGGGTTCTTGCAGACTACCAATATTTATTATTTTATTTCCTGCAAGTATTATTTTTAATTCTACCTCTTTCATATTTTCTTTTTCTATTACAATAATTTTATCAAGTAATTCTTCTATGTAATTTTCTAGATTTTCTTTTGTTATATCTAACTCTTTTGTAATATTTTCTTTTAGCATTTTATCATACTGTTTTTTATCTTCTACTTTTGCTTTCTTACTTTCTATTTCCTTTAATTTTAGCTTTATTTGCTCAATTTGCTTTTCAATAATTACTTTCTTGCTTAATAAATCTTCTTTGCTTAAAAGTCCATCTAGTGCTAAATCTAGTAGCTTATCTTGTCTTTTCCTAAGTACATCTAATTCTATTTGCAATTTATTTTCTTTCTCTATGTTTTCTTCTGTTTTTGATAAATCTTGATAAAATGATAATAGTTCTTCACAAATTTCTTCTTTGTAGATTTCATAAGTTTTAAATACAGATAGCAAAATATCATAAAGTTCTTCTTCTTTAAAACATGCAGGAGCACATCTTTTTTTACCAGTTTTATGGAAATCAGAACAGTACCAAAATGTCACATCTTTTTTATCTTTATAATATCTTATTTTTCTTACAAAACCACATTCGTGCTTTTCACAATATAACTTGCCAGATAACGGGTACTTAGTTTGATGTTTTTGATACATCTTTGCTGATTTACTTCTAGCAAGTAATTTTTGATTTGCTTTTTCCCATAGTTCTTCAGAAATAATTGGTGGTACTTTTTCATAGTCCTTAAAAACTTTCCATTTAGATTGTTCATTAAAATTTCTCTTTTTACTTCTATAATCTACTACTGTTGAAAGTCCTCCTGTGTAATAGCCCTTGTATTTCGGATTTTGAATTATCTTTTTTAAAGTGTTTTGATGAATAGGATTTCCGATTTCGATTGTAATAACCTTTTTGCTGTAGAGATAAAGATAATTTTTTAAGTCCTATTTTACTATCATTTGCATAAATATCAAAAATTTCTCTAATCAATTCCGCTTCTTCCTCATCTATTACAAGCCTTCCTTTATCTTTTTTATACCCCCATATATTATCTGTTCCTAAAACCGTTCCCTTTTCTATTGCCCTCTTAAATCCAAACTTTGTTCTTTCTGATATTTTGCGGACTTCATCTTGTGCCATACTAGACATAATTGTAAGCCTTAATTCTCCATCATTTGATGCTGTAACAATATTGTCTGATAAAAAATACACACAAACATCATATTCTAATAATTTTCTGGTATATAGCAAACTGTCAATTGTGTCACGAGAAAATCTGGAAACTTCTTTTGCAACAATTAAATCAAACTTTTTATTTTTTGCATCTTCTATCATCTTCATAAAGTTTTCTCTTTTTAACGATGTTGTCCCACTTATTCCTTCATCTACATAGCCACGAATGTAAGTCCAATTTGTATTCTTTTTAATGTAATCTTCAAAAAAGGCAACTTGATTTTCCAAAGAATTAATTTGTTCTTCCTTTTCAGTTGAAACTCTAGCATAATAACTAACTTTAAGTGGCAGGTCAAATATTGTTTTTCCATTTGATAATGCTTGTTTCATCTCATATATTGTCAATACACCACCATCCTTTAAATTTTTGTTTGTTGAATTAAATTAATTTTATATCCGTAGGGGCAGGCCTTGTGTCTGCCCGTGAATTATTTATTGTTTTTCGGGCGGAAATTGATTCCGCCCCTACACATTTGCAATAAATTTAACAAAACAAGTTTCAATTTATAAAACCTTATTACAATTAATACTTTTACATTTTATAAAATCAATATACTTTAGGTCAATGGTGAAGTAAAATTTTTTTCTCTTCAAATAACAATTTATCAATTCTTTTTGAAACTTGCTCATATAAATTTTTATCAATCACATCTTTTTCATATAATAAATTATTTACAACATATTCTATTTTTAGCTTAATGTATCTATCTTCCATTTGATGTCACCTATATATACTTATTTAAGAATAACTTGTACTATTACTAATCCTTAAGTCCTTCTAATAAATATACATTAAATTACACAGAAAACTTCTACCGTTATCTTAAAAATTTTTCAATTTTTAAGAGGTAAGAATTCGACACCTTTCGGTATCGCCTCCTTACCCCCACACGGCAAAATGTCTTATCAAATCTCCAAAACTGTTGGTACTCTATGTTTTTCATTTTTTCTAAATGCCTAATTTTCTTTATTTATTTTTCTTAAAAATTGGACATTTTTTGGTACTATATTTTTTGGAATAAATTTACATTTTTTACGAACATTTGATTGACATTTTCTAAAAACTTTTATATAATATGCGATGAAGATGAGATAAGCAGAGTGTGGCGCTATCGTTTATCCTACATAAGAGAGGAGGCGATGCGTATGTTATTAGAACAAGTCTATTTATTTTATATATACATACTTTTAACTGATCTTGCAATAGTAACCGTTGTCACAGTTAGCTTATTCGTAGCATTAGTTGTTACAATAAGAAAACTAGATAACGAAAAAAACACATCTCTGCCTGGTCGTTAGAGATGTATTCTTAATAATACTTATTTAGCGATACGCCACATCTCTGTGGTATCTCATCTTTATATAATTATTATACTTGAACCTATTCAAAATGTCAATTGTTTTTGCAAATTTCCTTGACTCTATAATTCAAAAATGTTAAACTTAATATAGTTAAACAGTAAGTCCTTTTTTGTATGCCATTATCTCGGTAAGTGCTATGTAATAGCATCATACTTAAGGCAATTTAACTATTTTTTATTTTACCACTATTTATAAGTGGTATTTTTTATTTCATTTGCTTTTTTGCAATACATACCCAATATGCATAACTAAAAATTTGTCAAACGTCATTTTTTATATTTTTTCTTTTTTGCTTTCTTGTCCTTTTCCTAAATCAAATCTATATATAGCAACAATAGCAAATATTAATTCTAATATAGTCGATATGATTCCAGATATTGCATAAAACTTAATATTATAAATTATAAATAACAAGCAAGAAATTACTTCTGTTACTCTTGTAATTGTTAGGTTGTCTTGCCATAAAGCTATGCTATACATTATTACAGCAATACAAGGTAATAAGCTTATTAAGCCATTATATGAAAATATAGACATTATTACCATTATAAAAATAATAACGATTAAAGAAATAATGTTTTTAAATTTTCTAAAAATAATATTTCTAATAGAAGTCATTAAATTCATTAAACAACCACTCATTGCACCCAAAAATAAATATTGCAATGCAAAAAATAAACTTGAAAATATTTGTAATGTTAATAATCTTTTTTTATTATTAATTTGAAAACTTAATATTAATATTATTAGGGCTATTACACCCATTATTTGTCCAAGCCAAAACATAAAAGCACCTCGTTTTTAACTACATATTTATACTACTTTGTCTTTACCAATTAATCTCTTTAAATTTTCTATCATAACATTGTGTATTTCAAGTCCCTTATGGCTCATGCAATAATCCTTTAGTACATATACATTATAGTTGTTTTCAAACATATCCAATGCTGTTTTATATATGCAAGCATCTGTGTCAAAACCACATAAGTATATTTCATCTATTTTATTGGAGTTTATATAACTAATTAATTCTTCGTTTAATGCAGAATATATATTTTTATTAATTACAAGATGTTTTGCCGTATCTATTGGAATATTTCTTCCTTCTTCTGTTAGACACCCTTTATAATTCAACTTTTTATACCAAATACTAGTTTCATTATTAATAAATTTTGTAAATACTATGTTTTTATATTCATAAGAATTAACTAAGTCTTGTATTTTCTGCATAGTCATCTTTGTATTGTTATTTATAAAATCATTCTGCACATCTATTACTAATAATAATTTATTCATAATTATTTCTCCCTTCTAAATATATATTTGATTTTATTTATTATTCTTTTAAATATAGAAGGCTCTTTATATTCTACTATAGACGTACCATTTTCTAAACTCTCTTCATTTATTATATTTTGTTGTTTATTTTTAAAGATATTATCTGGATTATATTTTTCACGAATTTTCCTTTCTCTTTCACTCTTTAGATAGGCATCTTCTGTTAAAAGTTCTTTCTTTTTTTCTTCGTTACACCAATAATTCCTATATATAAGTGATAATAATGACCTAGTATCATTTTTTAGCATTTGTTCGTTTATTGGGATATTAACATTTATATTACTTATATAGGAATTGTCCATATTTTTCTTGATAAAGCTAATTAGTTTGGTTGGAATTTTATTAATATATTCTTTTCCCATAATATTTAATATTGTGTCTAACTCTTTTAAAGATTGTTTATATTCTAGAGTCATCTTCTCTTTCCTCCTCAATCTTTAATCCTTTTTGAGTTTCTTGTACTCCCTGTTTTAAATCTTTTATTCCTGTTTCTCTTTCATCAAAAGTAACTTCTTGATCTAATTGTTCAATTGATTTTAAGGAAAAGTTCTTCTCTTTTTTCTGTCTATATGAATTAGCATAATCCACTATTTTTGATTTTGCTTCTTCTAATAATTGAGTTATACTTTTTTCTCCACCGTTTACTCTTTTTGCAACTATTGGTTTTGTCACTACAAAATACAAATTTTCAAAGTTATCTGATAAAGTTTTAAAGTCTTCTACTCCCAAATATTTTATATGTTCATTGGTAGCATTTAATTGCGAATTTCTAAATATTTTTACTAATTCTTGATTTTCAAATAGTGGATTAATTCCATCATTCAATCTATGAAAATAACTCTGTGCATCGAATTGTCTACCAAGTATTATAGACATAATTTTTTCCTCATCATAACAATTAATTGCTTCTTCTAAACCTGTATGAGCTTCTTCTCCCAATACATATTTTCCTGTTTCATCATCTCTATTTATAGCTGTTGTAGCAATACCATCTCTCTTTTGTATTTGTCCATCTACTATTGAATATTCTTTATTATATGCCTTTATTAAATGTCCCATTTCGTGTACTAATATGGACATTGTCCTTTCATCTTGTAAATCAGTACCTCCTTTTGATGTAAGATATATTAATCTTTTTGAAGATATCCCTTTATCTGTTACAATAGGCATACTATCGTATAAAGCAGTTGCAATTGTTGGTATTCTTCCTATATCTTTGTCTGGAAAAAATTCTGAAAGATATTCTTCTGGATTTTCATTTTCTTGTTGCATATGAATTTCACAACTTGAAATTGCATCCAAAATTAATTGCCCATGCTCTTCTCCGAAATGTTCTATAAACGCAGGAACTATTTTTCTTAGAGTTCCTAATAATTCATTATTATATCCATATTTTTCTTGTAATACTTTTAAATATTCATCCATTTTTTCATCTTTTTCGTTATTTTCTTTATTTTTTTCAAATTCTTCAATTAAAGAAAATAAATTAAAATTTTCGTTTTCTTTTGTCATAGTAACTATCTGCTCTGGAGTTGGCAATTTACCTTGTTTTCTTAAATTTTCTAAAGAACTATTATATTGGTCTACGACTTTTTTATATTCATCTACCCCAACTTTTTCTATTTCTTCACACAGTGCTTTGATATATACTGGTGATTCCATATTTCTAAATATATTAGAACTTATATTTTTATCAATATCTAATCTTGAAAATAAATATCTAAAAAATGTTTCTTGATAACACTTTAGAACTGTTATATTGTTTTTATATTCATCTTTTACACTTTCTAATTTTTCTAATTCATCATTTCTGCCTGTTAATACATCCCAATGCAAAACTTGTGCTATATTATGACTTTTTGCAATATCTTGTATTGTTTCTAACAGTTCTTCTTTTGTATCAGATTCAAAATATCCCTTATCAGCACGAGTTAAAGATAATTGCTCTGCTGTATATATTCCACTATTTTTCAAAGTTTCATTTACACTTTCTTGCAATGTTCCTTCAAAAATTTGTATAGTTAAATCTAAATTTTTCAATTGTTCTTTTTCTTGTTCAGATAATGAATCGTATCTCTCTTGACTTATTAAAATAGTAGCTTTATTAGATAATTTTATATTTCCTTTTATGGCTGTATCTGTTGGAACAAGAGATACAATATCTGAATTATCTATTTGTTCTTCTAAACTTTCTATTATTGCACATGTTTTATTTGAAAACACATTATTCATATCATCAGGTACTAATCCATTTAATGCCCAAAGCACCATAGAATTATAATCAGAATTATATGGTAGATACTGTTCCAAAATTTTTTTGTTTTGTTTGTCAATTTGTTCTCGTTCTTCTTCTGTTTTAGTCCAATATCCTTCTTCATTAATTATTGATAGTTTTCTTAATAAATCATTTATTGCATAAGCAAAAGCCGTACCCTTTTCTTTTTTTAAATATGGAACTTCACTAATTGGGTGTACTATTCCATCAAATGGTATTATATTTGTAGCTCTTACTATTGCTATATTCTTAATATTCATCTCAAATTCTCCTAAAAAATTCCACTTATTTTTTACTTTAATACTTTTTTTAAACCTAATAACTTTTTCAATACATTCTCTTGCTGGACACATTTCTACATTAACACATTTTAATTTTTCATTATTAGCTTCTCGTATATATTAATATGATTATACTATAAACTAAAATGAAAGTAAATATTTTTTAATAATCTATGTTTTGGTTATAAATGGCAATAATAAATTTCCGGTTTATTATACACATATTTCACTTAAGATTTCGTTGGTACTTTTATATTT
>CANQYS010000031.1 GCA_947628115.1 uncultured Clostridia bacterium
TTAAATATAAAAGTACCAACGAAATCTTAAGTGAAATATGTGTATAATAAACCGGAAATTTATTATTGCCATTTATATTAGAAACTAATCTCTAATTTTTATATTGACATTTTAATAATATGTATATTATACTTATATTATACAAAAGACATGAGGTGGTATTATGGTTACAGATAGTAATGGAAAAATTTTTGAAGATAGAAGAAAAAAAGAAAGAAGAAAAGATAATATAAAAGTAGAAGATGAAAGAAGAAAACAGCAAAGGAGAAAAAATAAAACAAATAAAACATAATTTTTAGAAAGCAGAAATTTTGAAATTCTGCTTTCTTTTTTTTGTAGTATTAGCAACATCCGTTGTTATTTCCACCACAACAACAGCATATTAATATTATAAGGATTATAATCCAGCAGCAATCTCCACCGAATCCGAATCCACATCCGCATCCTCCTCTATTTTCTGGCATAATATTTCACCTCCTCGTAATAAGTACATACCTTTCTATAAAGTTTAATCAGGGGCTATAAATTTTTAGCAGCAGCAACCCCTGTTACCACATCCACAGAAAAGCAATAAGAATAAAATGATAAACCACAAAATTTCATCATTTGATGAACAGCAACTTCTCATGGCGCATACTCCCTTCTAAACTTTAAATTTACTTTTCATTCGTATGTTATATAATATTCAAAATTAAGAATTGTGTTACTTGTCCTAAAAGCAAATAATATAGAATTTGACAAAACTGGAAAAACATTGTATAATAAAAAACAGTTTGTACCTAAAATTTAGGTAAGTATGAGATTTTTGTATATAATAATAATGATTCGGAAAAACTAATAATATAGAAATTAATATTTATAAATACATAGAGATAAATATTTATAATATAAGATAATAATTGTTATTATAGGGGAACGGAATATATTTGTATATAAATTCAGTGGATCATTAGTTTAAGAATAAATATTAAACTAGTTTTTTTGATGCATTTTATTATTTATTATGCAAAATCAAGAAGAAAAAGGAGAAAAAATACATGGAAGAGATAATTAATAGTGTAAATAGGAAAGGTCAGTTAGAAAAAACAAAAAGGGATTATAAACCTAGAAGGAAAAGAGTAAATCAAACAAGAACAACAGAACAAGTTAAATTCAAAAAATCTAAATTAAAAATAATTCCACTTGGTGGACTCTTAGAAATTGGTAAGAATATAACAGTATTTGAATATGAAGATGATATAGTATTAGTAGATTGTGGACTTGCATTTCCAGAAGATGATATGCTTGGAATAGATTTGGTTATACCAGATTTATCATATTTAGAAAAGAATAGAGAAAAAATAAGAGGATTAGTAATAACACATGGGCATGAAGATCATATAGGAGCAATTCCATATTTATTAAAGCAATTTAATGTACCTATATATGGAACAAAACTTACAATTGGTTTAATAGAACATAAATTAGAGGAACATAAATTATTAAGAAGTACAAAATTAAAAGTAGTTAATCCAGGACAAACAGTTACTTTAGGTTCAATGAAAGTAGAGTTTATAAGAATAACTCATAGTATACCAGATGCATGTTCACTTGCTATACATACACCTGTTGGTATAGTGGTACATACTGGAGACTTTAAAATTGACTATACACCAATTGATGGAGAGATGATAGACTTTGGAAAACTTGCTGCCCTAGGAAATAAAGGTGTTTTAGCACTTATGTCAGATAGCACAAATGCAGAAAGAAAAGGTTATACCATGTCAGAGAGTACAGTTGGAGAAGTATTAGACAAACTATTTATAAACTGTACTAAAAGGATAGTAGTAGCGACTTTCTCGTCAAATGTTCATAGAGTTCAACAAATTGTAAATTCTGCGGTTAAATATGGAAGAAAAATTGCTGTATGTGGTAGAAGTATGATAAACATGATAGAAACAGCAAGAAAATTTGGTTATATAAAGGTACCAGACAATGTATTTATAGATATAGATATGATAAAATCTTATCCAGACGAAAAGTTAACTATAATAACAACAGGAAGCCAAGGAGAAACAATGTCGGCATTAACAAGAATGGCAGCAGGAGAACATAGAAAGGTACAAATAACTCCAAATGATTTAATAATAATATCAGCAAATCCAATACCAGGAAATGAAAATTCTGTATCTAAAGTTATAGATGACTTAATGAAAATAGGGGCAGAAGTTGTATATAATGCATTAGAAGATATACATGTTTCAGGACATGCATGCCAAGAAGAACAAAAATTAATGATTAGTTTAGTAAGACCTAAATATTTTATACCAGTACATGGTGAATATAGACAATTAATAGCACATAGTGAAACTGCAAAAATGGTAGGAATTGATCCAGAAAATATATTTATAATGACAAATGGAAGAGTTTTAGAATTAAATGAATATGAAGCAAAACTTGCAGGAACAGTACCAGTTGGAAAAATAATGGTAGATGGATTAGGAGTTGGAGATGTAGGAAATATAGTATTAAGAGATAGACAACGTTTATCTCAAGATGGATTAATAATAATAGTATTAACTATGGATTCTAGAACTGGAACAGTTGTTGCAGGACCAGATGTATTATCAAGAGGTTTTGTATATGTAAGAGAATCAGAAAATCTAATGGATGATATAAAACAATTATTGAGAGCAAGAATAGATAAATTTGAAGAAAAACATATAACAGATTGGACAACAATAAAAACAATTTTAAGAGAGGAACTAAGGGATTATATTTATAAAAAAACAAAAAGAGATCCAATGATTTTACCAATTATAATGGAAGTTTAATAAAAAAATGTATAAATACTTGATTAAAAAAATGTTTTATGATATAAGTAAAATAAATATTATGATAATAATATTTATAATAAATTAAGGGGAGATATTAATATGGAAACAATCGAACAAGTGAATGAGAATTTTAACGTAAAAAAACCTAAAAAGAAAGGATTAATAATAGGACTAATAGTTGTTTTAGCAATTATATTAGTATTATTATTTTTTCCTTCAGTATTTACAAAACCAGAGGCTATATTTAACAAAGCAATTGATAAAATTTTTGCAATTGAAGCAGATGAACATACTGCGATGAAATTTAATTCTAAAATAAATGTTTCTATTGATGCAGACACAGAATATGCAGAAGTGTTTGAACAATTAGAAAAATGCAACTTTAATTTAGGTGTACAATTAGACACTGAAGAAAAAAAGGAAATAGTGGATTTAGGACTAGAATATGATAATGAGCCAGTAATTGATTTCCAAGGATATTATAACGATGGAGAATTGTATGCTTATCTTGATGAAATATTTGATAAATATATACAGGTAGATTTAGACAACGAAACCAAAGAGCAATTATATGAAATATTTGAAAATATTCAGTCAAATAATAAGCAAACAAAAGAATATAAAAATGCTGTGAAAGCATTAAGAAATGAATTAAAAAAACAGATAAAAGAAGAAGGTACATTTGAAAGAGAAAAAGAAACTATAGATATTGGAGATAAAGAACAAAAAGTTACTAAAACAACACTTATATTATCATATGAACAACTTTATAATGTATTGTCAAATACGCTTATAAATTTATCAGAGAATGAGGAGTTCTTAGATGTATTACCATATGAGTCTAGTGAAAATAATTTCAAAAATACAGTAGAAGAACTTAAAAAGGTAAATCTAGATAGTATACCTGATGGCGATTTAAGAATATCTATATATACAAAAGGGTTACTTAATAAATTTGTAGGAGTAAATTTCGAGACATATGTTGAAGAAGAAAATATGACAGTAGGTATTAATATTCTAAAGGAAAATGAAGGACTATATACTTATGTTTTAAATGGTAATGGACAAGGGGTAAATGCCGATATTTTAACAGGAAAAGTAGAAATACAAAAAGAAAAAGACAGCAAGAATGAACAACAAGGAAAGCTTATAATAACATTAGAAACATCAGAAATGATTGGCAATGTAAAAGCAGAATTTGACATGGACTACAATGTAGAATATGATAAAGGAATAGATGAAATTGATGTAAAAAATAGCATAAAAATGGAAGATATAACAGAAAATGATATTCAGTCTATTATGGAAAAATTAATGAAAAGACCATTAATAGGAGATTTAATAGAAGAACTATTAAATACTTCTAATGATGCATTTGAAAATAGTACAACATATGATTATCCAATAAATGATTTAATGTTTGATAATCCAGAATATGTTACAAGTGTTCCTAATCTGTAATAATAAATTAAAAATATTAACCAAAGCTAAAAAATAGCATATTACTAGATTTTTTAAAATTTATATGATAAAATGAAACCGTACAAAGATAAATATCTTTGTACGGTTTATTAATTATAAAGGTGATAAAATGATAGAATTTACAAAAATGCAAGGGCTAGGTAATGATTATGTGTATATTGATTGCTATTCTAAAAATGTTGATTTAGGAAACATATCAGAACTTGCTAAATTTATGAGTAACCGTCATTTTGGGATAGGGTCTGACGGAATAATTTTAATATGCAAAAGTAATATTGCTGATTTTAAGATGAGAATGTTTAATTTTGACGGAAGCGAAGCAGAGATGTGTGGGAATGGAATAAGGTGTGTAGGTAAATTTGTTTATGACAAGAGATTAACAAACAATCAAACTATTAAAGTTGAAACATTAGCAGGAATTAAAGTATTAAATCTTAATGTAAAAAATGGAAAAGTAGAAACAGTAAGAGTGGATATGGGAGAGCCGAAATTTGCTCCAAAAGAAATACCAGTTAATTTTGAAAAGGAGCCAGTACAAGGATTGAAAATTAAAGCAATTGATAAAGAATTTAATTTTACATGTATTTCTATGGGAAATCCACATGCTATAACATTAATAGAAAATACAAAGAATTTTAAAATTGAGAAATATGGTCCTATATTAGAAGTAGACGAACATTTTCCAAAGAGAGCCAACATAGAATTTATAGAGGTATTAGATAAAAACAATATAAAAATGAGAGTATGGGAAAGAGGCTCAGGAGAAACTCTTGCATGTGGTACTGGAGCATGTGCTACTGCTGTTGCTTGCAATATAAATGGATTTACACAGAGAAAAGTAAATGTTGAATTATTAGGAGGAATACTAGAAATAGAATGGGATGAAAAAACAAATCATGTATTTATGACAGGACCAGCAGTAACGGTATTTGAAGGAAAGATACCTTCCGTTAATAGTTAATAATGAATAGTGAATAATTTAAGATAAAAAATTGCATAAATGCAATTTTTATACATTAACTATTCATTACTTTAGTGAATAGGGAAAATCTGCGATTTTTCCTAATTAAGAAACAAAGCCCTCTTGAGGGAGGGCTTCATGTAAGTTATTCTTCTTTCCGTAGTAGGTTAATGTTTATAACAGTAACCTCATCAACATGATAAGTATTATCATATAGTTTAGTTAATTTTTCCTGAATACTTGATTTAATTGTAGCTTCTAAAGCTCTTAAGTCATTGCGTGATTCAAGAGGTGATTCACTGTGACGATAAACATCATTTCCAAAAAAGTATTTAGGAATATTATTAGCAGTATATACATAACTTACAAAATAAACATATTGTTTCATGTTTTACCCTCCCTTCTATAAGGTCTTTAATAGAAACTGAATTAACAGTTTCTACTGATAATATTAACATAAAATGCCAATACAAATAAATTATATAATATTTAGTAGGAAAAATCAAGTTTTGAAAGGAGAAATAATTATGTACAAAATCAATGAAAATTATTTAGAGTTACAAGATAGCTATTTATTTTCTACAATAGCAAAAAAATTAGAAGAATACAAAACTAAAAATCCAGATAAAGAAATAATAAAAATGGGAATTGGAGATGTAACAAGACCAATAGTGCCAGCTGTAATAAAGGCAATGCATAAAGCTGTTGATGAAATGCAAGATGGATCCACGTTTAGAGGATATGGACCAGAACAAGGTTATGAGTTTTTAAGAGAAAAGATATCTAAATATGATTATAAATATAGAGGTGTAAATATAAATCCAGATGAAATATTTGTATCAGATGGAGCAAAATGTGATGTAGCAAATATTTTAGATATACTAGGAAATGAAAATAAAGTTGCAATAACAGATCCCGTATATCCGGTTTATTTAGACACAAATGTAATGATAGGTGCTGCAGGAAAGTACAATAAAGAAAAAGGTATGTATGAAAATATAGTATATGTACCAATAAAAGCAGAAAATAATTTTGTGCCAGAACTTCCAAAAGAAAAAGTAGATTTAATATATTTATGCCTTCCTAATAATCCAACAGGAACAGTTTTAAATAAAGAAGAATTAAAAAAATGGGTAGACTATGCAAAAGAAAATAAGGCATTAATACTATTTGACTCAGCATATGAAAGATACATCACAGAAGAAAATATTCCACATAGCATATATGAAATAGAAGGAGCAAAAGAAGTTGCAATAGAATTTAGAAGTTTTTCTAAAACAGCAGGATTTACTGGAGTAAGATGTGCATATACAGTTGTTCCAAAAGAACTTAAATGCAAAACTTCAAAAAATGAAGAAGTAATGTTAAATAAATTATGGAGTAGGAGAATGTCTACTAAATTTAATGGAGTATCGTACATAACACAAAGAGCAGCAGAAGCAGTCTATTTAAGTGAAGGTCAAAAACAAATAAAACAAAATATAGATTACTATATGGAAAATGCAAGAATAATTAGAGAGGGATTAAACAAAGCAGGGTTTACATGCTATGGAGGAGTAAATGCCCCATACATATGGTTAAAAGTCCCACAAGGTTTAACATCATGGGAGTTCTTTGATAAATTATTAAACGAAAAACAAATAGTTGGAACACCAGGTGTTGGATTTGGACCATCAGGAGAAGGATATTTTAGATTAACAGCATTTGGAACAAGAGAAAACACAATAAAATCAATGGAGAGAATTAATAGTTAAAATTTTAAATAATAAACATGGGCGGGTTTTATATCCGCTCATAAATCTATACATAGGTATAAGCGTTGAGAACTTGACTATTTATGTAAAATAGTGTATAATAAAAACAACTTCAATAGAAAGGAGGAGACTTTGATGCTAAGTGCAACAACAGGAACGATTGTTGCTATTGTTGTTTGGTTGATAATGATAGGCGTATTAGCATTAATAGGGTACCTTGAAGGTAATCTTAAAGAGGTTAAAAAACTTATTATTAACACAATTGTAAGAGGTTTGATCGTAGCTGCATATTTTGTATTTATATATGATCCATTTTTGGCTACAAAAGTAGCAACTATTGATTCAGAACTTTTGCAGACAATAATGGAAGCAGCTGTTCCACTCATAGTACTTGGACCGTCATTTTTTAAGATGGTCAATGTATTTGGCAACAGTAAAGAAGTTTCCTAATCTCAATAGGAAGTTCCCTATTGAACAATAAAATTAATATTATTTTTATAATATTATGTTTTTCCCTACTTTTCAATGTGAATAGTAGGTTTTTATTTTAATATTACTATTAATATAAAGTTATATTTGTTTTTCTTTACTTTTCTTAATTTAAATAGTATAATTATAAAATGAATTTTTGGGGAAAAAGGGGCCTGGCCCCTTTTTCCCCAAATTAACAATTTTGCTTTACTTTTGTCAATTTAAATAGTATAATTATAAAGTCAAATTTTATGTTTAAGAGGTAAAATTATGAATAAAGAAAAACTTATAAACATTGCTAAAAACTTTAAAATTGATGGAGAACCAATTGATGTAGAAATATGTAGTAGTGGACATATTAATAAAACATATGCTATAACATATAAAACAAGTGATGGAGAAAAGAAAAAATACATATTACAGTATGTAAATACAAATGTATTTCCAAACTTACCAGAATTAATGAATAATATTAAAAATATAACAAAATACATGACAAAAAAAGCACAAGAAAAGGGTGAGTCAAATGAAAGGCTTACAATTACAATGCTAGAAACAACCAATGAAGATCCACATGATATATATAATAATAATTGGAGAATGGAAAAATTTATAGATAATACAAAAACATATTTAACTACGGAAGACATGAACATATTGCTAGAAGCTGGAAAAGCAGCTGGAAGATTTCAAAAATATTTACATGGATTTCCAGCAGAGGAATTATATGAAATAATCCCAAAATTCCATTATACTCCAAACAGAGTAAATCAATTAAGAGAAGCCCTTTCAAATGAGGAGAATTTAACAAATAGAAAAGAAAGATTTGATTTGGCAAAAAATACAATTGAATTTGTAACAGATGAAAAAAGAGTAAGTAGAACTAACTTAATTACAAATAAATTAGAAAAAAAGGAAATACCTCTTAGAGTTACACATAATGATACAAAGCTTAGTAATATTTTATTTGATAAAGATACAAATAAAGCAGTATGTTTGATAGACCTAGATACAGTAATGCCTGGGGCACTTGCATATGATTTTGGAGAAGGACTAAGAACAGGAATTACAACAGCTAAAGAAGATGAACAGGATTTATCTAAAATTAAAGTAGATATAAATAGGTTTGAAAATTATACTAAAGGATTTTTAAGTGAAGTAAAAGATATAATAACAAAAGAAGAATTAAATATTTTGCCACTTCGGAGTATGGATGATGACTTATGAAAATGCAATAAGATTCCTAGCAGATTATTTAAATGGGGATGTGTATTTTGCAGTAGATAAGAATATAGAGAATCATAATTTAATAAGAGCAAAAGCTCAATTAGAATTGTTAAAACAAATGGAAGAAAAAGAAGACGATATGAAGGGAGTAATTAAAAAATATGGATTTTAATGATTTAGCAGATTTAATTTTTCCAAATGCAAAGGAAATATCATATTATGAAGAAAAATATCCAGAAAGAAATTTACCTGAAGGAGCTACTGTTACTAGATTTGCTCCAAGTCCAACAGGATTTATACATATAGGTGGATTATTTGGAAGTATAATAGATAGAAAGTTAGCCGAGCAGTCAAAAGGTGTATTTATTTTAAGAATAGAAGATACAGATCAAAAAAGAGAAATAGAAAATGGTGTAGCTCAAATAGTAGATGGACTAAAGGCTTTTGATATAATTCCAGATGAAGGAGTAGTGTCTGAAAATGAAGAAATAGGAAATTATGGACCATATAAACAGAGCCAAAGGAAAGATATTTACCAGGCTTATGCTAAACATTTAATAAAACAAGGACTAGCATATCCATGTTTTTGTACACCTGAAGAATTAGAGGAAATAAGAACAAAACAAGAATCTGCAAAAATAAGACCAGGATATTATGGTGTATGGGCAAAATATAGAAATTTTCCTATAGATGAGGCAGTAGAGAAAATAAAAAATGGAGAAAACTATATTATAAGATTTAAATCACAAGGAAGAGAAGATAGGAGAATAAAACATAAAGATAGTATAAAGGGAAATATTGAATTTCCAGAAAATGACCAAGATATAGTTATAATAAAAGCAGATGGACTTCCAACATACCATTTTGCACATGCAGTAGATGATCATTTAATGAGAGTAACACATGTAATACGTGGAGATGAATGGGTATCTTCACTTCCACTTCACTTAGAACTATTTAGAGCTTTAGGATTTAGACCACCTAAATATGCACATACTGCAACAATAATGAAAGACGAAAATGGAAGTAAAAGAAAAATAAGTAAAAGAAAAGATCCAGAAGCTGCAGTAAGTTATTACCATGAACAAGGTATTCCATCTGATGCAGTTGTAGAATATCTTCTTAATATTGCAAACTCAAGCTTTGAACCATGGAGAAGAGCGAATCCAGATAAAAGCATCTCAGAATTTGAATTGCAACTAAATAAAATGAGCGTAAGTCGGAGCAGTTTTTGATATGGTAAAACTTTTGGATGTATCTAAAAATGTAATATCAAAATATAATGCAGAAAGAATATATAATGAAACTTTAAAATGGGCAAGTAAATATGATGAAGAACTTGCAAAATTATTAAGTGATAATAAGGAATATTCAATTAAAATTTTAAACATAGAAAGAGGAAAAGTAAAACCAAGAAAAGACATTAGCAAATGGTCTGATGTAAAAGAAACTATTAAATATATGTATGAAGAAGAATATAGCAAAATGAATGACTATGAGTTCCAAAAAATAGATAATAAGGAAGAAATAAAAGATATATTAAATTCATACTTAGAAAACTATTTTGATATAAATGATGATAAAGATACATGGTTTAATAAAATAAAAGATTTATCTGAAAAAAAGGGTTATGCAAGAGAAGTAAAGGAGTATAAGCAAGAACCAGAAAAATATAAAGGACATGTTGGAGATGTTAGTACAGTAATAAGAGTAGTATTAACTACAAAACATAATACACCTGACTTATATGAAATAATGCAAGTATTAGGAAAAGAAACCGTAGAGAATAGAATAAAAAATTTTATTAAAAGATAAATTGTAGTTTGTGAGTGTAAACACTCACAGTGAATAGTGAAGATTGAATAGTGAATAATTTATGAAGAAAAATTGCATAAATGCAATTTTTCATACATTAACTATTAATTATTCACTATTAACTCTTCAATATTCACTGAGCAAATACCGTAGGGACCGAGACGACTCTGTCGACCTGCAAATATGCAAATTCATTGTTTATAATGGACAGACAGGGTCGTCCGCCCCTACACAAAATTCCAAATTCCAAACACCAAATACCATTATACAAACTACAATTTATATAACTAAAGGAGTGCATATGGACTATAAAATAGGAGATATTGTAGAATTAAAGAAACAGCATCCATGTGGAAGTAAAATCTGGGAAATTACAAGAATAGGAGTAGACTTTAAATTAAAATGCAAACGGTTGTAATCATATAATAATAGTAGAAAGACCTAAAGCATTGAAAATGATTAAAAAAGTAATAAAAAAAATGGAGGATTAAATGGCTAAAAAAAATATTGGTTCAAAAATTATAAATTTAATATTTATAATAATTGTTTTAGTTATTTTATCTAAAATATATGGAGTTTATAAAAAATATAACTATAATGGATTTACAAAAGCAGAATATAATGTAGGATTTACTAAATTCACACGAGATAAAGGTATAAAATATAACTATAATTATAGTTATAAATTAGAGTCTAAAGATTTTAATGATGCAATATTTTATAAAAAGTTTAAAGTAGAACCAAATACTCCTTATAAACTTACATGTATGGTAAAAACTGAAAACGTTGAAAATGAAGATAATAAAAAAAATTCAGGAGCTCAAATTGCAATAGTTGGGAGCACAGAAACATCGGATGGTATAGTAGGGACAAACGATTGGCAAATGTTAGAATTTATTTTTGATTCAAAAAATAGAGAAGAAGTAGAAATTGGATTTAGATTAGGTGGAAATGAAAGTAATAGTAGAGGAATAGCTTGGTTTTCAGATTTCAAATTAGAACAAGGAGTTAAAGATAATTCTAATAATTGGAATGTTGCATGTTTTATAATAAAAAATTTGTCTGTAAATATTGATAACCAAAAATTAGAACTTAATATGAGTATTTCAGATATACAAAACATGAAATCTAATATGGAAAGATTTAAAAAATCTGCAAATACTCTATCAAACGGAAAAATGACAGTAGATTACGATATATTTGAAATTGATGATCCAGTAACATCAGTTACATACTCAGAAGAATTTGCATATTACTTAGATCCTTCAGATGTAAAGGATATTATAAAGAAATATTTGAAAAATGAGGAATATGATTATATATTTGTAGCAGTAAGATTAGGAGATACTTATGAAAATATTGAAATACCAGTAAACGATTGGATTGGGCTTCGGAGGAATGGATTTAAATGGTATTGGTTATTCAAATATAAGATTACCTAATGATAGTTCTAGTTATATATATACATACAATCAATATATAAATACATTTCCAGAAGAAGTATTTATACATGAATATCTACATTCTTTAGAAAGAATATTAAAAGAAAGAAATTATGATATTCCAAACTTACATGATTATGAGATATATGGCTACAAAGAGCAAAGATTAATAGGATTAAAAGATTGGTATTATGATTATATGACATGTAATATAACCACTGCAAATGGAAATAAAATTGGTTTAGATGATATAGTATACACATTAACACCGCCAGCAGAAAGCGATTTTAAGTATGCTACAGAAGTTGAGTTTAATGAAGAACCAGGAAATATAATTGAAGAAATAAAAGGGTTATTTAAAAACATATTAAATATATTTGGAATAAAATAAATTGTAGTTTGTGTGAGAAGAGCGTGTGGACGTGAGGAAAAAATTTATTTCGCAGAAATGGGATTTTTTCCTCCGTCCTAGCGACTTTGAAAAAGAAATAG
>CANQYS010000032.1 GCA_947628115.1 uncultured Clostridia bacterium
AAATTACTAAAATGTAGCATTTTCTTCAATACTATCAATTTTTTTTACAATGTTGCTTTTACTTTTTTAACTAACCTTTATTTGATATGTTAGAAGTATTTTAATAACATTATTATGTAGATTATTCTCTAAATGTGAGGTAATAATCTATTAGTTTATCTTAAAAATTTAATTTTTAAATATAAAAAAATCTATCCAAAATTATGTAGATATGTTATAATAATAAATAGGAGTGTATCTTTATGTTCAAACGGAAGTATAGATAAATTAAATAAATTAATTGAATATATAGAAAATAATTTGGACAAAGAATTAGACTATAAAGTTCTTTCTCAGATACTATGTGTTAATGAATATTCCCTTCATAGAATATTTTATTTTGTAACTAATATGTCTTTATCTGAGTATATAAGAAAAAGAAAACTAACAGTAGCTTGTACTGACTTGTTAAATGGAACAAAGGTTATAGATGTTGCTTTAAAATATGGATATGAATCAGCTACTTCTTTTGGAAGAGCTTTTAAAAAAATGATGGGATTTAATCCAAAAAATATTATAAAAAATAGAGATAATTTAAAAGCTTTACCTGTTTTTGATTTTACTAAAATTAATAAATCTATTGAAGAAATAAATTATTCAGTTGTTAAAAATACAAGTTTTAATCTATATAGTGTAAGTAAATCAATGCCAATAGATATTATTCCAGATATTGCTTCTCCATTTTGGGATGAAATGCTTGCAGATAAAGATTTTATTTTTGGAGATAAAAGATATGGAATTGTGGAATATGATAAGTTTACAGAAGTTCCAAAAATGGCTACATATCATATCGCAAGCACACACAAATTTAAAGGAAGTAAGGTTTATAATATCAAAAATAAAACTTTTTTAGAATTTAGTATAGAAAGTAGAAAAGCAACTGATATTTCTAACTTTACTAATATGATTTATGCATGTATTATACCATATTTAGGATACAATCTAGATGATGTTTCTGATATAGAAGAATATGTTGGGGAAAATACTACTAATATTTATATTCCTATACTTCAATAACAAAATCTAAATATACAATAAAAACAATTAATAGATTTAATTTTCTATTACTTGTTCTTTTTTTAAAATAATATGTGTTTTTCCATTTTGCTCAAATGCTTTTATCGGTATAAAACCACATTTACATTGACATTTCATACTTGCATAATTATTTATATTTACAGACACATATATATCATTATCTTTATATTTCTCTGTTATATATCTTACTATACTTGTAGCTATGCCTTGATTTTCAAATCCTTGTTTTGTAACTAATTGCCATATATATACAGAATTATCTTTTGCTTCTTCTATAGTAATTGGATATTCTTCTTGTTCACAAAAATCTTTTCCTATATATACTACTCCATATCCTACTGGTTCTTCATCTTTTACATATACAACTACAGGCATTCTTTGTGATGCTGTTCTATCTACAACATAATTTTTGTGATTATTATCAAATATATTTAATAGTTCATCCAAATATTGATTCTCTACTATCATTATTTATCCCCCTAATACTAATTATTTTTTGATATTTTGCTATAAATATCATACCAACTATAGCATCTTACTATATTATCACCTTCACAATTTTGGTTATATCTATTATCAAAGCATATTACTGGTATTAATTTAGATATTTTTAAAATTGTATTAGAATTATCTTCTATCATTAAATCTATATTATTATCTCTGCAATACTCCACTTTTTTATCTGTAAAAACTAATTTATCATAATATATATTATTTTCTTTAAGCCAGTCAGTTGTCCAACTTTCACCATTTTCATATTTTGGATTTCTTGCCGTTATTATGTGTATTTCATTTTCATCTTTTTTTAATTTTTCTATTATTTCAGAGGCAAATTCTCTTGTATATATTTTTTTAGTATAATAATCATCATATTTTGCCCAAAATTCTTTATGTGCATCCTCTTCTAAGTCTAATATGTCTTCAATTTCGTACCCATTAGGATCTACTATTTTGTCTATATTATTTTCAAAAGCAAATTTTGCTCCATAATCAAGATAAAATCTTGATATATCTGTTAACACTCCATCTATGTCTATTCCTATTTTCATAATTTACTCCTTTTATATTAATTATTTATTATATTTGGAAATAAATTGTATACATTATATCCTAACATATCATCGAAATATTTCTTTAATTTCTGTGCTTCTTTTATATGATAAACCGTATTTTCATGTATTCCCCTTCTTACAAATATATCTATTAATCTTTTTTCTAGTGTTAGATTAACATCTGTACACATCAAATCGCATAGATTAATTATCTTTTCATAAATCGTATATTTATGATTTTTCATAAAGTCAGTTCTTAATTTGTTATAAGATAATATTATTCCTGCTGTGCAATTAATATCATTATTTAGGCATACATGTGCTAAACATACATTGGCATATTCATCATCGTATCCAAGTTCTTTTAGATATTTATATCCATTTATATCATGCTCTTGAAAATCATTAAATTTTTTTCCGATATCATGGATGTATCCTAAGGTCTTTGCCTTATCTACATCTAATTTTAAACTTTTAGCAATTTTTCCTGCTGTATTTCCAACACATATTGAATGCCTTATCCAGTAATTATCTTCTAAATTTTCTTCTATTTCCTTTAATATTTGCAGAGACTTTACACTTGTTAAATTCATATTTCTAACCTCTTTTATTATATTTCATATTCTTTTAATTCACAATTTTTTTGCCCTATATCCGCTAAATTTCCGTCTTCTGGTATTCCATAGCAACAACAATAAAATCCTCTTGTTACTCCTCCATGTGTAACTATTAATATTTTTTTGTCTGCATATCTGTTTTTTACATCTTTTATAAAATCACTTACTCTATTACAAACACTTTTCATTGACTCTAACTCTAAATATTTTTTAGGGTAATAATTCCAAAAATCTAATCTATCTATATCTTTATACTCGAAATTCTCATATATTCCTAATTTTCTTTCTATTAGTCTTTCATCATATATTACAGGAATATTGTTAACATTTATTATTTCTGTTACATGTTTAGTTCTCTTAGCTGGAGAAGATATTATTAAATCTAAATCTAAATTTTTAATTTTTTCTCTTGCTCTTAAGCATTGTTGCACTCCGCTTTCATTAATATCTTCCTCAATGTCTCCTGCTATTCCATTCTTATTAGAATCAGTTTCTGCATGTCTAATTACATATATTTTCATACATTCCTCCTAAATATTAATTAGTTTTTCTGTTTCTCTTCTTGTTCTTTTATCTAATTCTAGTATTTTATCTATTGTATCTAATTTTTCACCTTTATGCATTTCTAGCATCTTTTCAATCATATTCGGAATATCCGTGTATTTTATTTTATTTTCTAAAAATGCATTTACTAACACCTCGTCTGCTGCATTTAGTACTACTTGATAGCTATGTCCTTTTTTTATAGCTTCAAAAGCTAGTTTTAAACATTTAAATTTTTCTAAGTCTGGTTTCTCAAATTCAAGAGTTTTTACTTGAAATAAGTCTAATTTTTCTAAGTTGTTTTTTAATCTATTAGGATAATTTAATGCATAAGCTATTGGAATCTCCATTGATTTTGGTCCAATATTAGCCATAATTGTTCCATCTTCAAATTGCACCATCGAATGTACTAAACTTTTTCTATGTACAACAACTTGAATTTTCTCAGGTTCTACACCAAATAGCCATTTTGCTTCTATTACTTCAAATCCTTTATTCATCATTGTAGCTGAATCTATCGTTACCTTTTTACCCATACTCCATGTTGGATGGTTTAGAGCCTCATCTACTGTTATATCATCCGTTATTTCTTTATCAAAGAATGGTCCACCAGAAGCAGTAAGTAGTATTTTATCAATAGGATTATTCTTTTCTCCATTTAAGCATTGCATTATTGCACTATGTTCACTATCTACAGTAAGTAGTGTTGCATTCTTTTCTTTTGCAGTGTTTATAATTAATTCTCCACCTGCGACTAACACTTCTTTGTTTGCAAGTGCTACTGTTTTGCCGTGTTTTATCATGTTATATGTAGGTTCCAATCCTGCAATTCCTACAAGTGCAGATACTGCAATATCATAATCAGTTAAATTTGATATATCTTTCATTCCTTGTGTTTCATAATATACATCTAGATTCTTAAATTTCGACTTTAAAATTTTACTGTTTTCTTCTGATTTAATATATACATGTTTAGGGCTAAATTCATTTATTTGCTCTATTAATTTTTCAACATTGTTTCCAGCAACTAATGTTACAACTTCAAATATTTCTTTGTTATTTCTAATTACATTTAAAGTACTAGTTCCTATTGAACCTGTTGAACCAAATATGCTAACGCGTTTTTTCATCTTATTTACTCCTACTTTCTTGTAATATTTTTATAATAATTATTTTCAAATTTGTAAGGGGTGCGACCCCTACAACGTTTGCAATTTGTATTATATAATATTCAAAAACTCTTTAATTATATTAATATCACTATATGTAGTAACTTTAATATTTGTATAATCTCCTTCTATTATTTTAACTTTATATCCACCTTTTTCAAGAATCATACAATCATCGGTTACTTCCGTCTTTTTATATTTCTCATGCAATTCTAATAAAATTCTTCTATCAAAGCATTGTGGGGTTTGTATAATCCAACTGTTACTTCTTTTGGTAGTATCTATTACTATTCCATTGTCGTCAGTAATTTTTATTGTATCCTTTGATTTTACTCCTATTGTTACACCTTTAAAATTATACATTTCTTCAATACATTTGCTAATATATTCTTGTTTTATTGCGGGTCTTGCCCCATCTTGAATAATTACAATATCAGAAGCTGTAGTCTTTATTGCATTATATACTGATTCTTGTCTTGAACTTCCACCAATTACTATATCTATTTTTTTTCTAATATCTTCTTCGTTTATAATTTCTTGAACGGTTTTTCTATCTTCCATTTTTATAACTATAATTATATTATCAATATATTTATTTTTTTCAAAAGCATTTATACTATATGACAATATAGTTTTACCATTTACAAGTTCAAAGTTTTTATTCCTATTTTGCCCAAATCTTGTACTGTTTCCAGCAACTAATATTATCCCTGTTACTGTTTTGTTTGATATCACAATACTTTCCTCCTTGAAGAATTGTATGATGTACATATATATGTTTTATATTTATCCTTTAAATTTTTATATGCAAACTTTGCATCTTCTTTATTTTTAAAAATGCCAAAAACACATGAGCCAGAACCACTAAGAAGTGCTCCTAGCGCCTTGTTCCTTATAAACTCATCTTTTATTAATTTTGCATCTACAACCCTTTCAAATGAATTATATAAGTTATTTGCTAATAATTCAATATTGTTATTCTCTAAAGCTTTAATTACATTTTTTGAAAAATCTACTTTTAAGCTTTGTGGCATATTATCTAGTTTATTATACATCTCTTTTGTATTACATGAAAGCTTAGGTTTTATAATCAAAATATAATATTTAAAATTAGTATTTATTTTAGTTATAACATTACCTATACCTTCTGCAAGAACAGCTTTATTATACATACATGGTACTACATCTGCACCTAAGCTACTTCCTAAATCAGTAATTTCTTTTTTAGATAAATTTAAATTAAATAGTTTATTCATACCTAAAATAAAACTTGCACAATCTGTACTTCCACCTGCCAGTCCTGCTTGAATAGGTATTTTTTTGTTTAATATTACTTTTACTCCTGAAATAACCCTAAATCTTTTTTTTAGTTCTATATATGCCTTATATATGATATTTTCTTTACTATTTAATTCTTCAATATTGGTCTCTAACTCAAGACTATCATTTTTAGATTTGTATATATATATTTCATCATATAAACTTATTTTTTGAAATACAGACTTTAAGTTATGAAAATTATCTTCTCTTTTGTCCAATATTTCTAAGCTTAAATTTACTTTTGCCCTTGCTTTTATATAAATACTGTCCATGACTGCTCCCTAATTTTATTTTTTCCTTTTTCGGACGGACTAATTTTAGTCTTTTTTTCTTTTTTCGGACGGACTAATTTTAGTCCACTGTAATACATGTAAACACATTTATTCCGATTTCCTTTTCCAAACTCTGTTAGTTCTTCTCCTGTAGTTGCTGTTATTCCTACAGAATTTTCAGATATATTTAATATTCTTGCAATATTTTTTCTCATTTCTTCTATTTTAGGAGTTATTTTTGGAACTTTACATTCTATAGATATTGATACATGTATAATTTGTTCATTTAAATATTTTAATGCTTCTTTTAGATATTCTTCACTATCTTTAATTCCATTTTTACACATATCATCTGATATTTTCCCCAATATGTTTTTACAAGTAATTCCTGATACAGCATTTGTTATGCTATGTAAAACAACATCTGCATCACTATTACCATTTAAAGAATATTCTTCATTAAACTCTACTCCTCCTAGCAATAGCTTTTTACCTTTATTTTCATAATCTATTCTGTGGCTATCTTGCCCTATCGCAACTCTCATAAATGCCTCCTATTTTATGTTTTCTTCCAAAAAGTTAATTATTGTATTCATAATACCTTTATCCTCTTCTGTCATCTTTTTATAATCTATATTGTTATATATTTTATTTGCTTCTTCTTCTGGAATTTTTCCTTTATATTTTTTACTTAATTCTGAAATATTACCAAAAGTAGTATTTAAATACTTTTCAGATTCTTTTGTTTGGTATACATTATGAAATCTTTCTTCATATACTATGCATTTTAAATTACTATTTCTTTGTGTTATTTCTTTGTTTAATATAAGACTGTTGTCTAAAGAAACTGTAGTGTCTGATTTACCATGTAATAATAGCACTGGTGTTTTTGTATTCTTTAAAATATCCACTGTATTTATTATTCCTTTTCTACCAAATGTAAGAAAATTAACAATTGTGATGAATGGTTTTAAGAAATTAAAATTAACTTTAGTTACAGCTTTTGCAGAATCGCATATTATTTTTGAACTACTATTAAATCCAGACATTGCAACAACTGCTTTTATATTATTTTTAAATTGTAAAACTTGACATACTGTATATGCTCCCCACGAATGTCCTACCAATTCAATAGGATATTTGTTTAAATCATCATTTTCTTCTACAAATTTCAAAGCATATTTTAAATCGATTACTGATTGGAAGAGACCTTTTAAATTTTTACCTTCTGAGCTAAAAGTTCCTGTGTTATCATATCCAACAACAATAAATCCTGCTTTTGCAAGTGTATTTATTTCGGTTGTATAACTTAAGTGTCCTCCTCCCATACCATGAACAAATACTACAACTCCTTTATATTCTTTTACTCCTGAATATGTATATATATTTCCCCTTAATATCTGCCCCTTGTCAGATTTGAATTCAATAGGTTGTGCATTTAATCCTTCAAAATCATCTGCTGTAAAATATTTAAGCTTTGGATTTCCATCGCACCTTTTTCCAAAAACTATATTTAAAATCAGTTTTGCCATTCCTATTAATAATAAAAATAGAATAATTATAGTATATAAAATCCACATATCTATCTCTCCTTTATTTGTTATATTAAAGCTTCTGCTTTTTTATTTACTATCATATCTACTTGTCCATCTTTTAAATAAATAATTTTGTCTGAACTTTCTAATGTTGATTTTCTGTGTGCAACTATTATAACTGTGCTTCTTTTAGATATTTTATCTATTAAATTTTGTATTAATCTTTCGGTTTTTAAATCAATATTTGATGTTGGTTCATCAAATATATAAATATTTGCTTTATGTACAATTGCCCTAATAAATGAAATAACTTGCAATTCACCATATGATAATTCTGTTCCCCTTATTATATCATCTAACCCATTTATAAATCTACTAAAAATATCTTTTACTTCAATATATTCTATAATATTTAGTATTTGCTCATCTGAAATATTATTATCTCCTAATGTTATATTGTTTCTCAAAGTATCTTCAAATATATATGGATTTTGTGAAATGTACGATATATTATCTCTCAGCGATTTTATTGAAATTTTTGATATATCATATCCATTCATTAAAATTTCACCTGATTGAATATCATATAGTCTCATAAATATATTTGTAAGTGTTGATTTTCCTACACCAGTTCTTCCTGCAATTGTCACCTTCGAGCCTTTTTTTATTACAAAAGATATATCTTTTAAGACTGGTTCTTTTCCATAATTCATATATACATTTTTAAACTCTATATCTCCATTTAAGTTTTCTGCATCTTCTCCTACATATATATCTTCATCATCTTCTTCATTTAGAATAGCATTAATTCTTCTAAGAGAATTTAAACATGTTTGCATTTCTTCTAATTGGTCAAACATCTCAGATAATGGATTTCTGCATTCTTTCACATAGAAAAGCACAAGATAAATACTTCCTAAAGATATATTTGTATCTATGTTTAAGGCATAATAAAGTATTGCGTATATTCCTAATGCCTCTAATATAAGTGCTACAGGATACATGAAATGATGTACAAATATGTATCTTTTTCTTATTTTTAATTCTTCATCAAATAATTTACTTGTTGTTTTAATATTATTTTTTTGCATTTTATATAAATATGTAAGTTTATTTTTATTGTACATTTCAGAAAATTCCTTATTTTCCTCATCTCTTTTTTCAAGTAATTTATTATCTAAAAATTTAAGTTTTCTTGTAAATTTAAATGATGAAAAAGCTACTACTATTATGGCTATACATCCTATTAATGCTAAATTTATATCTGCAAAAAACATCATTAATACCATTAAAGCTATATATATAACATTGTTTACTAGAATTTGAATTGTACCAAAAAACAATTGAAACAAATTATCTGCATCTAATGTTAATCTAGTATATATTTCTGATGAATTATATTTGTTATATGTTTTCATTTTAAATTTTAGTACTTTACAAAATAGTTTTTCTCTTATATCACTTAAAATTCTAGCCATGAGTTTATTAACTTTTATATTTCTTATATTTTTCATTATAGCAAGTATAATATGGATAAATAAATACGCCAAAAATAGCTGTATCAAAATTTGTTCTATGTTATTTGCTTTAAAGTCTATATCAACTGCTTCTTTTACAATAAATGGATGAATAACGCTTAATAAATTACAAGTAAATACTAAAACAGCTGTAACTATAAATGATCCAATATGACTTTTTATTACGTCTTTCATATTAAATCACCTTCTTTTTCATAGTTATACATTTCTTTGTATAATTCATTATTCTTAAGTAATTCCCCATGTGACCCTTGTGCATAAATTTTTCCATCTATCAACATATATACTCTATCTAAATTTTTCATACTACTTACCTTGTTTGATACTATAATCAATATTTCTTCTTTCGTTTCATTAATTATTGAATTTAATACTTTTTCTTCTGTTTCATAATCTAATGCAGAAAGTGTGTCATCATAAATATTTATACTTCTAACATCTGATAATGTTCTTGCTATTTGAACTCTTTGCTTTTGTCCACCTGATAATTTACTTCCTTGTTCTCCTATCATGGTTTTATATTCATCATCCATTCCACTAATATCTGAATATAAATCGCTTAATTTAGATAACTTCTCTACATCTACATTGTTATTTTTAGTAAGATTAATATTATTTTCTATGGAATCATCTAATATGATATTTTTTTGAGTAGAATAACTTACATTTTTAAATATTTCATCTCTTGAAAATTCATTAATATCTATATTATTTATAATCACTTGGTTTTCACCTATTTCTAAAAATCCTGCTATTATATTCATTAGTGTAGTTTTACCACTGCCTACTTTTCCTATTATACCTATATGTTCGCCTTTCTTTATTTGTATATTTATATTATCTAAAACATTATTGTTTCCATTATAGCTATATGTTAGATTTTTTAGTTCTATAGTTTCTACACTATCTAAATTTTTCCCTTCCTTTTTATATGGCTCAAGCGCAAAGAAGTAATTGTATCTTCTTGTAGATTGTTTAAAATATGCAACTGAATCTATTATTTTTTCAATAGATGATGTTATTTCAGATATTATAAATGTAATACATGTAATAATTGCTGTTAATCCTCCCATTGTAAGCATATCATTTTTTATTAGTAATAATCCTAATCCAAATGTTATGCAATAACAGATAGCATACATTATATTTACTCCATTACTTATTTTGTTTTTTACTACTCCAATTCTATAATCTGCTTCATATCTTCTCTCATTTATTTTTTTAAATTTTCTAATTTGATTCTCTTGTTCATTATATAATTTTATAAGTGAAAATCCAGATGTGTTTTGTTCAACAGTTTTAAATAACTCTATATTAGAAATTCTTGCATTTTCAACTTCTTTTTTCAAATCTCTATATAATCTAAATATGTATAAAGTTATAATTAGTAGAACTGGAAAAACAACTGTAGGAATATATATATTATAGTTTATTGATATAACAATTAAAACTACTATTGGATTAAATACCAGTCTACCAATGTAAAAAAAGAAGTCTCCTAAAAATCTTCTTATATCTAAAAGTTCCTTTGATACATATTCTAAAAATGTTCCTTTATCCTCTTTTTCATAATATTCTGGCTTTACATATTGTAAATGTTTAATTGTTTTTTTTCTAAGTCTTGTATCAGAACTTCTAGCTGTTGTAAAAAATAAAGTTCTATATATTATTCTTGGTATCATAGAAATAAATGATACTGCTATTAACATATATACTTTATTTATTATTATATTTTTATCTGTATTGCCTTGTAATAACAAATCTAATATTTGTCCAATAATAAATGGTATCCAAAAATAAAATATTGATTGAACACCATTTGCCAGTATTCCTAAAAAATATATTGGAAAAGTCCTTTTAAATTCATCTTTTAAAATTGGGTTATATGAACTAAACTCATCTTTTATTTTATTTATCAATAGTCTCATAATTCCTCCGATATTTTTACATTTTATCACATGTATAAATTAATGACAATTAGTTTATAACTGAATTTTTTCGTCCTTAATTTTTATTTTAAAATCCACTTTTTTTAAGAGTGGATTTTAGTTTTGTACGAAAAAATGTT
>CANQYS010000033.1 GCA_947628115.1 uncultured Clostridia bacterium
TCGCAAAATTCCTTTTTATTGCTTAATATATCTTTAAATAGTCTATCATGTGGCTTACCTATACCATATTCTACTGAGCTTTCCATTAATAGCATATTATACAGATTATAATTTTCGTAATTTATATTGTTCGCCTCTCTTTTTATTGGTTTATTGACAATATTTTAATACAGTTGTGTCTTTTTGTCAATATGTGCTTGAATTTTTTTATGCAGATTATAACATTTTTCTATTCAATAAAAATATGGGCAAGAATTTAATTCTCGCCCATGTTTTTATTTTATATCATTTTTTCTTGCCTTGCAATATTTTTCGTTCGACTATTTTTGACACTGTTTTTTGCACATCTTTTACGTCCAATGTGCATATAAAATTAAAACTGTTGAAGAAAAATACAATTATGATATAATACTGTATTAGAAATAACAATAACAAAATTTAATGTATAAATAATAGGTATAAATATGAAAAGATTATTAAGAGTAAGTTTTGATATATTAATAACATCAATAGTCCCAATAATATCATGGTTTTTATTGGGAATTATATTAGACAATAATTTAATAAATATATTTTCACTAACATATCCATTGCAATGCATAATGGGAATGATTGTTGCTATATTTGGTGTTGGAGCAAATATTTGTATTTATAAGGATAATAATAAAAATAGTGCAGATAATGGAATTTTTTATGGAATTATTTTTAGTATATTTGTTTATGGTTTTATTCTTATAAATAGTGATAATTTTATAAATTTTATGAGTATGGATAGAGAAATATATAAAATATTTTGTATATATTCTATAATGCAAATTTTTTTCCATACAATTTTACAACTAATATTAACTAAATTATACTATAAAGATCTAAATAAAAAAGCAAATAAAATTGCTATTTTATTTAATACTATTAATTTTATAACTCTAATAAGTACTGCAATTATTACAAAAAATCAATTATTAACCATTTTAATAACTATAAGTGTAATGCTAATTTTAGATATTATTTTACTTATTAAAAATATAGATAAAATTGATTTTAAACTCAATATAATAAATTGTTTTAAATATAATTCTGTAGCCTTTACCATAAGCCTTATGTTTTTTATAATATATTTATTTGGATTTAGCAATGCATTTGAATATGGTGAAAAATATATGGTAGCAATTACCTTTTCAACTTTAGTAACAGATATGCAATGGGATATTACAGAAGCTGTAAAAACTGTTGCAAAAGTTGACCTAGCAAAGAAAAAATTTGATTATAATGAGCATAAAAGAAATGCAATAAAATTATATTGTATGCTTATATTATCAGTTTTGTTAATGTCCTTTATAGCGTATCCTATTTATAAACCAGATCTAAAAATAGTAAGCATTTTTATTTGCTTACATATATTAGATTTTATGTTGGCACCATTTATAGTTCTAAAAATTTATTTTTTACAATTTGAAGATTCTGCATTTAAAATGACTACTAATATTATTATTGCATATATAATAAGAATATTAGTATCTTTTACAGCAACGCCTTATTGCACAATAATAGGTCAAATGTGTTCAACTTCATATGAACTAATTTATACTAAAATAAAATATAGAAAATATGAAAAAATTAATTAAATATTATATACAAATTTATAATTCTAACCATAAGTTATAACTTGCATCACTTGGCATTCTTAAATCTCCTCTTGGAGATAAACTTACAGTTCCAACTTTGGGTCCATCTGGCATTGAATTTCTTTTAAATTGCTGTGTAAAAAATCTTTTTATAAAAACCTGTAACCAATGTTTTATTTCATCATTATTAAATTTTTCTTCAAATGTTTTGCAAGCTATATAATACATTTTTTTAGGAGATGTACCATATCTTAAAAAATGATATAAAAAGAAATCATGTAAAATATATGGTCCAATTTGTTCTTCTGTTTTTTGTTCTATTTGTCCACTTTCATTTGGTGGAAGTAACTCTGGTGATATTGGTGTATCTAAAATATCATATATTGTTTTTTTACATTCTTCTGTTTGGCTATTATCTGCGACCCACTTAATTAAATATCTTACTAAAGTTTTTGGTATACTACTATTTACTGAATACATACTCATTTGGTCTCCATTATAAGTACACCAACCTAATGCTAGCTCAGATAAATCTCCTGTTCCTACAACTATAGCATTTTCTTTATTTGCAATATCCATTAAAATTTGGGTTCTTTCTCTTGCTTGTGCATTTTCATAAGCTGTATCATGAATATTTTCATTTTGTCCTATATCTTCAAAATGTTTAATACAACTTCCTGTTATATCAATTTCTTTTAATGTTGCATTATATGTAGTTACTAATTTTTTAGCATTTTCATTAGTTCTTGAAGTTGTACCAAATCCTGGCATAGTTATTGCAATTATATTCTTATTTGGAATATTTAATATTTTATAAGCTCTTTCTATTACTAAAAATGCAAGTGTAGAATCTAGTCCACCAGAAATTCCTATTACTGTTTTATTCATTTTTGTATGTAACAATCTTTTTGTTAATCCATATCCTTGAATATTTAGTATTTCATTGCAAATTTCATTTATTTTTTTTTTATCTGTTGGAACAAAAGGAAATTCTTCATACTTTCTTTCCAAGCTTTCTATATCATCTTTTATTTGCACATATACAGTTCTATAGTTTAATGTATCTATATCTCCCATATAACTTATATTTTTTATTCTGTCATTCATAATTCTTTTAGTATCAATTTCTGAATATATTAAATTACTTTCAAAGTCAAATCTCTCATTTTCGGCAAGTTGTTTTCCATTTTCATAAATCATACTATGTCCAGAAAATACAACATCGGCTGTAGATTCATTTACTCCACTTGAACAATACACATATCCAGATATTGTTTTTGCTGATTGCATTTTTACTAATTCTTTTCTATACTCATTTTTTCCTATTATTTCGTTACTAGCAGATAAATTAAAAATTACAGTTCCGCCATTTAGAGCAATTTTATTACTTGGCGATTCAACTGCCCATAAATCTTCACATATTTCTATTCCAAAGCAAATATCTTCATTCTCTTTATCTTTAAATAATACATCAGTTCCAAAAGGTACATTTTTATCAAATATGCATATTTCCTTTTGTTTAGCATTTTTACTAGATGCAAACCATCTTTTTTCGTAAAATTCTGCATAATTAGGTATAAATGTTTTTGGAATAACGCCCAAAATTTCTCCTCTTTGAATTACTATCCCAACATTAAATAACTGGTTTTCGAATTTTATTGGCATACCTAATATTGTTATAATATTTAAATTTTTTGTCTCATCTAAAATTCTTTTTAAACCTTGTTTTGACTTTTCTATTAATATATCTTGATAAAATAAATCTCCACAAGAATACCCAGTAATACATAATTCAGGAAAACATGCAATTTGTATTTTCTTTTCTTCTGCTACATTTATTAAATTTATTATCTCCTCTACATTAAATTCTACATCTGCAACTTTTAATTTTGGAACAATCGCTCCTACTCTTACAAAACCCATTTCTTTTAACATATTTTTGTCTCCTTCACAAATGTTCTATATGTTTATATCTTGATAAATTTTTATGATTATATTCTAACATAAAAATTTATTTTTGCAATAGATTTGTTTTTTAGGACTTTTTCTAGAATTTTTTATCCCTTAATTTTATTTTTAAATATATACTATAGCACGTACTCCTTCCGAACGTGGCCCATCCAATCTCTGAGCAGAATTGAACATATGATCAGCACCAAGTAAACCGCTCTTTACACGTCGTATCCAGAATGTAGCACTGCTATGGAAATCATCATAACCAACACAAGGATTAGCTAGCCAATAATCGCCCGAAGCTAAACTACCTACCGCAATTTTTTCGTTATCTTTCAATGTATAAGAAAAGAAATTTTGTGTTAGTTCAATATTTCCATCAGAATTCTCTGAACTTATTATGATTCTTTCTCCTATACTATTTTCCTCTATTTTATCTGGATATCTTACAAATATTTGAGTATCATAAGATGTTTTTTTATGCTGTCCATACTCTTCATCTGTAGATGCTTTGAATTTCAAATATACCTTTGAATCTTCATCATTAAAATAATAGTTGTATACTTTTCCATAATCTGTACCTTTATCTACGGCATCTTCTCCTATTATGTCATATATATCTTCTATTTTTATACTTCTTGCACTGTCTATTCCTGTTGCATCCTTTGCTGTTCGATTTAATGTCTCTACTGTATGAGCATATGACCATACTGCTTTTTCAAAATCGGTAGCATCATTCTCTAGGTGGCCTGGCACATCTGTATCTGTTGCTCTTGGGTCTGATCTTCCCAAATGTATATTATTTATTACATTAGATGTTGATACCAATTTTAATTTGTCATCTTCTACTCCTAAAACAGTCCATGTACCACTATATGTTCCTCCTTTTGTTTCTAACATTTCTTGTACTTCTCCATTAGTAAGTGTTTTTCCTTTTGTAACTGTTTTATTTCCTTTTGTATATGTGTCATCTCCATTGTCTATCCAAGCTTCTGTTATTATTTCCCCTGTTTGCTTTACCGCAAATATATTTCCTTTTGGCGATGTTACTCCATATGTGCCTCCTTCTTTTCCTGTTACTTTCCACATATCTCCTAAATCGCTTTCTAATTTTATTTTACCAATTTTTCCTGTTTGTTCATCGTATGCTGATGCTATGGCTGCTATTAATGTTTCTTCTTCTATTTCTTTTTGTGTTTTCTTTGTTGCTGTTTCTGCTTTGTTAAATAATCCTCCATTTAGTGCTATGTTAATTGTTACTCCTACTAGTATTAGCATTACTATTATTGTGATTATTAGGGCTATTAGGGTAATTCCTTTTGGGGCAGAAGTTAGTGTTTGGAATTTGGAATTTGGATTTGAGTCTTCCGCTGGAGTATTTTTAGTATGTTCTCTGAAGAGCATGCGGAAAGTCACGTCCGCCCCTACAGCATTTGCACTAATTTTGTTACATTCTTTTGTTTTTAATTTTAACATGTGTTTTTCCACTCCTTCTTTTGTATTATTTACATTTATTTTCTCATTTATGTGTATTATAAGTTATATGTTTTTTCTTTGTCAATTAGTTCTACACTTTTTAAAAATAAATTTCATGAATTTACTTTTCTAAAAAAATATTAACACATGTTGTTTTATTTTTTAATGTTTTTTATGTTTATTTATAAATATATATTTTAGTCGTTCCTTCTTTGTTTATATTTTACATTTCTAATTTATGTCTTTTTGCTAGCAGACACAAGACCTGCTCCTACAGCATTTGCAGTTATTTTAGTTTTTCGGAATGTTACTTTGAATATTGTAGAAACCTTATCTATTTAATGAAAATTTTTAAATTTTCATTAAACGTTTAAAAGCTAAAACGATTATTTTTCGACAAATGAGCCTTCATTTTCAAAAAATAATGTTTTAGCTTTAGTTTAATATATTAAAAAATTTATTCACCTTTGTTGAAACCTATTTTTTCGCTAGACAAAATCTCCGTCCAATTGTCTGTTGTCTATAATATTATGCAGATTAATCCTCCGCTTCCTTCATTTATTATTCTTTCTAATGTTTCTTGGAGTTTTTCTTGTGCATCTTCTGGCATTCTATATAATTTGTTTTGGAGTCCTTCGTTTACTAATTCATGTAGATTTTTTCCAAATATATTTGACTCCCAAATTTTTATTGGATCATTTTCAAATTCTGATAATAGATAATTTACAAGTTCCTCTGATTGTTTTTCACTTCCAACTATTGGAGATACTTCTGTTTCTATATCTGCTCTTATCATATGTATAGATGGTGCTTTTGCTTTTAGTCTTACACCAAATCTTGAACCCTGTTTTACCATTTCTGGTTCGTCTAATATTAATTCTTCCATAGATGGAGTAACTATTCCATATCCTTTTTGTTTTACCTCTTCTAATGCTATAGCAACTTTATCATATTCTTTTTTAACTTTTGAAAAATTAGATATTGTTGTAAATAAGTCTGCTTCATTTTGAACCTCTACTCCAGTTATTTCTGTTAATACTTGATAGAATAGGTTGTTTTTTAACTGAATATCTAATGTTACTGATCCATTTCCTAAGTTAATTTCCTTTATTGTAGTTTGTTCAACAATTTCTGCTGTATTTATTTTTCCTATAGCTGTATTTATATTTTTAACTGCATTTGTATCTTTAAATGCTTCTTTAATATTTGTGTATAATTCTTGTTTTAAAATATGTTCATCTGTTAATCCTTCTACCCACCCTGGAAAATTTAAGTTAATTCTTTCTACTGGAAATTCATATAATATTTTACCAAAAATATCGTTTACATCTTCCATATTTAAATTTGTACAATCAGTAGGAAGTACTGCAACTCCATATTTATCTTCTAATGTCCTTGCAAGTTCTTTACAGTAATCAGAATATGGATTATTTGTATTTAGTACAATTACAAATGGTTTATTTAATTCTTTTAGTTCTCTTACAACTCTTTCTTCTGCCTCTACATAATCTTCCCTTGGTATTTCTGTTATACTTCCATCTGTTGTTACTAATATTCCTATTGTAGAATGTTCTGTAATAACTTTTTTTGTTCCTACCTCGGCTGCAACTTCAAACGGAATTTCTTCATCAGACCATGGTGTTTTTACCATTCTCGGAACATCATTTTCCATGTATCCGAAGTGCATTGTTTACTAAGTATCCAACGCAATCTACTAAACGTGTTTTTAATTTTAAATTTTCTCCTATTGTAATCTCCACTGCTTCGTTTGGTACAAATTTCGGTTCTGTTGTCATTATTGTTCTGCCTGCTGCACTTTGTGGAAGTTCATCTCTTGCTCTTTCTTTTTTGTATGTATTTTGTATATTTGGTATAACTAATAAATCCATAAAGTTTTTAATAAATGTGGATTTACCAGTTCTAACAGGTCCGAACTACTCCAACATATATATCCCCATCTGTACGATTAGCAATGTCCTCATATATTTCTAGATTTTCCATACTAATATTCCCTCCTAATAAAATGTTTGTACAATTAAACTTTAATAAATGTATATTAGGATTAGGGCATTATTATTACACTTTTTTTAATTATTTCTTTTTCTCTCTATTTTCCTTTGTCATATTTGCTAAATCTTCAGCTTGTTCTTTTTGTTTTTCTATTGGGAGCCAATGATAATTAGAACAAACAAATTCTCCATATTTTGTTGTGTCTTCTTTTTTTGGAAACTTCTTATCCTTTTGCATATACTCACCTCTTAAATATTATTAGTTATTTTCTATTTGATATGCATATTTAAAAATATTTAATTTAATAAATTGTAATACAAAGTAAAAATGGAGAGTCCTATTCTGTTCGTTAGATGTAAAAAAACAATCAAAAGTAGTATATTGCTAGGAAAAATAAAAACAAGAACCTCAGGCGTACATATGTATGTTGAAGATTCTTGTTTTTATTTTAATAACGCAAGATGCTGCTTTTCATTGGTTTTTATAGTTTTCTAAATACTCCTCCAACCACTCCAAGTATTTTACAATCTGGTACTATTATTGGATCCATTGAACTGTTTTCTGGTTGTAATCTTATATAATCTTTTTCTTTATAAAATGTTTTAACTGTTGCTTCATCTTCTATTAATGCTACTACAATTTCTCCATTTCTTGCTGTATTTTGTTTTTTTACTAAAATATAATCTCCATCCAATATTCCAGCTTCTATCATACTTTCTCCACTTACTGTAAGCATAAAGCTTTCGCTATTTCCTACAAAATCAATTGGAATTGGAAATGTATCTGTAACATTTTCTACTGCAAGTATTGGAGCACCTGCTGTAATTTTTCCTATAACTGGTACATCTACTAATTCTTTACCGTTATACACTGGTTTTGGAGTTGGATTATCACTTTCAGATAGTCCTCCTTTTAGTACTTTTAAAGTTCTTCCTTTTTGGTCTTCTTTTTTAATATATCCCTTTTTAGCAAGTTTTGCTAAATACCCATGTACTGTTGCAGTTGAACTTAACCCTACTGCTTTGCCTATTTCTCTTACTGATGGTGGATATCCTTTGTCTTTTATTTGCTTTTCTATAAACTTAAGTATTGACCTTTCTCTTTTATTTAAGTCTGTCATTTCATTACTTTTCAATATAATCACTCCCGAAAATTTATTTGGTAATATATTATCATATATAAAGGCAAATGTCAAACAAAAGTTTTTGAATTTCTTTTTCTTTTATGTTGACTTTTTTATTGTTTAATGTTAATATAGTTATATTCAAAGTTTTACTTTGGAAATATAGATTAGGAGACTTACTATGCGTATAAGAAGTTTACTACGGAATTTTGGGATTAAGAACGTAAGCATTTATCAATCAAAAGATGGAATTTTACAAATCTTTTATTTGTCAAAATTTTCCATTGATAATGATGTAGCAAATTGTATAAAAATGCCAATATATATAAACGGAATTAAGTACAATATTCCACCCTAATCAAAACTGTCCCTTTAACTAGGGACTTTAGCTTATATATTTATATAAAATGGAATGGTTTTAATCAAACCATTCCATTTCCCAATCTATAAATTTAACAGTATCTCCTTCTTTTACTCCCATTGATTTTAATCTATCTTCTATACCTAAAAATCTTATACTTTTTTGAAAATAATATAATGATTCATTGTCCTCCAAGTTTGCTCTACTCATTATTTTTTCAATAGATGGCCCATCTACTATATACATTCCATTTTCTTTTCTTATATTAAATCCTTCTCTTTCTTCTTTTAGTGTATATATTTTCTTTTCTTCACTTTCTTCTAATTCTTCTTTTGGAAGAGTTTTTAATATTTTAGAAACATATGCAAATAATTCTTTTAATCCTTGCTTTGTTACTGCAGATATTTTAAATATTTCGATTTTATTTTCTTTTGCTAAATTTTCTAAATCTTTTAATAATTTTTCGTCTTGCATACTATCTATTTTATTTGCAACTATTATTTGTTTTCTTTTGCTTAACTTTTCACTATATTTTTTTAATTCTTTATTAATTATTTTAAAATCTTCTACTGGATTTCTATCTTCAGAACCTGATACATCTATAACATGAAGTAAAAGTCTTGTTCTTTCTATATGTCTTAGGAATTTAAGTCCTAATCCTATTCCTTCACTTGCTCCCTCTATTATTCCTGGTATATCTGCAATTACAAAACTGTCACCATATTCTGTCTTTACAACGCCTAAATTTGGCTCTAATGTAGTAAAATGATAATCTGCAATTTTAGGTCTTGCTGATGTTACTACTGAAAGTATTGTAGATTTACCGAACACTTGGAAAACCAATTAATCCTACATCTGCTAAAAGTTTTAGTTCAAGTATTACTTCTTTTTCTAATCCTTTTTCTCCATCTTGTGCAAATCTCGGTGCTTGTCTAGTAGATGTTGCAAAATGTGAATTTCCCTTTCCTCCTCTTCCTCCTGGAAGAATTAACTCTACTTGTCCATCTCTTGACAGATCTGCAATTATTTCTCCAGTTTCGCTATCTTTTACAACAGTTCCTATTGGTACCTTTATATACAAATCTTCTCCCGATTTTCCGATAACATCTATTTCCACTACCATTTTGCCCATTCTCTGCTTTATATTTCTTGTTATATCTAAAGTTTATTAATGTATTAGCATCTGGATCTACTATAAAATATATATCTCCGCCTTTTCCACCGTCTCCTCCGTCTGGTCCACCTGCTGCTACATATTTTTCTCTTCTAAATGTAACTGCACCATTTCCACCGTTTCCTGATTTAATTATAATTTTTGTATAGTCTACAAACATTCTCTTCTCCTATAAAATTCCAATTTTTTGTTTTACATCTTCTAATGTTTTAGAAGCTATTTTTCTTGCATTTTCTGCACCTTTTGTATATATTTTTTCTAAATAATCTTTATCTTCTAGAATTTGCTTATATTTTTCTTGTACTGGTTTTAATTTATCAATTACAGAGTTTGCAACTGCCATTTTAAAATCTCCATATCCTTTGCCATAAAATTCGCTTTCTATTTTGTCCATTGATTTATTTGTAATTGCAGAATATATTTGCATTAAATTGCTTACTCCTGGTTTATTCTCTGGGTCAAATTTTACTTTGTTTTCTGAATCTGTTACCGCTTTTTTGAATTTTTTAAGTATTACTTCTGGCTCGTCTTCTAAAAATATTACATCATTTAAATTTGTAGCAGATTTACTCATTTTGCTTTCTGGATTTTGAAGTCCCATAATTCTTGCACTTTCTTTTCTTACATATGCATCTGGAATAACAAAAGTTTTTCCATAAAGTTTATTAAATCTTTCTGCAATATCTCTAGTTATTTCTAAATGCTGTCTTTGGTCTTCTCCAACTGGAACTAAATCTGCTTGATATAACAATATATCTGCTGCCATTAATACTGGATATGTAAATAGTCCTGCATTTATATTATCTGCATGTTTTGCCGATTTATCCTTAAATTGTGTCATTCTAGATAATTCACCCATATATGTATAACAATCTAATATCCATCCAAGTTCCGCATGTTCATGTACTTTTGATTGTATAAATAATGTATTTTTTTCTGGATCTAATCCTGCTGCTATATATGTAGCAAGAATTTTTAGAGTATTATTTCTTAAATCTTCTGGATTATTTCTAACTGTTAATGTATGAAGATTTGCTATCATATAATAACAATTATATTCTTCTTGCATATGTACCCAATTATCTAATGCTCCTAAATAATTTCCAAGTGTTAATTTTCCTGTAGCTTGTATTCCACTTAATATTGTTTTTTTAGCCATAGTCTTCCTCCTTTCAAAATCTGCTTTTAGCAAACTTTGTACTTTTTACTATTTAGATTTAACTTATTATATATTATTTTAGTTCTATTTACAATATAAATAATTTATTATTAAAGTAAAACCTTAATTTTATTTTTAAAAGCCACTTTTTATCTGTGTTGATTTTAGTTTTGTACAAAAAAGTGTTAAAATAATTA
>CANQYS010000034.1 GCA_947628115.1 uncultured Clostridia bacterium
AAATTACTAAAATGTAGCATTTTCTTCAATACTATCAATTTTTTTTACAATGTTGCTTTTACTTTTTTAACTAACCAATTTTTATAATATCTATTTACTACTCTTTCCATTGGTATAACTTAAGGTCTACCATATTATTTATTACCTTAATTCCTTCATTTTCTAGTCTCTCTCTTTGTATACTCTTTCCCCCAAATACAAAGCTTTCAGCAAGCTCACCTTTAGAATTTAAAACTTTATAACAAGGATATTTATCTCCATCTGGATTTTTATGAAGTATATTTCCAACAGCCCTTGCAAGTCCTTTGTTGCCTAAATATTCTGCCACTTGCTTGTATGTTACAACTTTTCCTTTTGGTATTGTAGTTAAATAATCATATACCTTTTGAGATAAAATGTCACCTGTTAGTCCGCATTTATTCCCAATTGAAATTTTATAACTGTTATCAATTAATTTATATATTTGTTTTATATCTACTGAGTTATCAAGTTTTATTGTTATCCAACTTTTTTTATTCATGTGATAACCTGGAAATATATTTTTATTATCTATTATTTCTTCTATTTTCTCTTTTTGATATCTTAAGTCAATAATCTCAATAATATCATCTGACTCAATGCCTAATTTGCTTTCTGATACTGTTAATAATAATGCATACCATTTATTATTTTGCTTATTTCTCCAAATAGCATTATCGTCAAATTTTTCCCATAAAAATTCTAGTTCATCTTTGTATTTTTTCTTTATATAATTAATAACATCTATTGTTTGACTGCTTTTAAATATCTCCTTACTTGTACAATTATTTATTATATCTTCTATTATGTATTCATATTCTTGTTTTAGTTTACCTATAAATTCGCCTGTTGAAGTTTCAACATCTACAAGGGCATATTCCTCATTATTTTCTATGTCTATTAATTTTGAATATTGTTTTTCTTGTGAAAAAAATATATTTACCTCAAATTGATTATGATATATTTTTGCTTTATATATATAAATGCCATTATCGTTTACAAATCCATATTTAATTAATTTTTCATAGTCAATCGTTTTGTTCTTTAACATATCTTTTAAATTTCTCATAAATACTCCATATTTCTTACTTTATTATTCTATAATTCCATCTTTTTTCATCATTATTACACTTTCTTCATGAGAATTTTCATCTTTTGATATGTCTATAAACTTATTATTCCATAATTCTACTTTTTCATCACATAAACTTATACTAAATATCTTTGGTTTTCCCTCAAATATGTCTTTATTTTCTTTATCATTATAATAATATTCTTCTAAATCCATATTTCTTTTGCAAAATGCTTGTGCCTCATTATTCCAAATTTCAAAAGTATATAATCTCAAATATTTCTTATTATTAACCTTTGCCATTTCAATTGTATAATCAAATATTTGCTTTCCATATCCTAATTTTCGGTATTCCTTCTTTATTCCAAACCAACTTAGCCATGCAGTATCCGAATATTCTGGAATTTCATAAATTCCTGTTACACCAATTGGGTTATCTCTTATATAAGCTATATATCCTATGTATAAGTTTTTTATTTGTCCTGTAATTTTCGATTTATATACTGAATATGCACTTGAATTAGGAAAAATTTCATATTGTAATCTTGCTGCTACCTTTATATTATTTTTGTTTATTTCCTCAAATCTTAAGTTCTCTATTATTTTACAATTTTGTTTTATTCTCTCTTTTCCTGATATTGATTCATAAATTTTTAATATTTCATCAATAATTTTGCCTTCATCATCTTTGGTCTTTGAAAATAGATAGGGTGTATATATAACATCAAACAATAATAAATCAAAATTTAATTTTTTAAAACCTAATTTTTTATAAAAATTTTCTCTTTTTTCCCTTAATAAATTTTCTTCTATATCTTTACCTAATCCCATTTTTTCAATTTCTATAAAAACACCACTAGTTTCTCTTTCCTGTTCTAATAAAATTTGTAATGCTTTAGTACCAAACTTTCTATTTCTATATTGTGGTAATATAGCAAAAGAATCTAATATAGCATATCCTTTATCTTTAACCTTGTTTAATACCATAAATACTACCATTTCATTTTTATATAGAATTTTTATAATTTTTGTATATCCATTTTTATAAGATGTTTGTATTAGTTCTAATGGGTCTCTTTCATCTTCAGGAAATATATCTAAATAATAAGTATATACCTCTTTTTTAAATTCATTTATATCTATATATTTTAAATTAATATCTTTCATGATTTCCTCAATTTCGAATTTTGCAGCATCATGTTGCAAAATTTATATTTTAATCATTTATATCATAAATCTACTATAAATTCAATTATTTTTTAATATATACTTTATATTTAAAAAATAACAAACAAATAAAAAATAACAGATAAGTATTATCACAAATCTGCTATTCTTTTGGCTCCTTTAAGAGAGACGTATGCGAAAAATTTTTCTTAAAAAAGCTACTTATTTCCGTTTCAAATTTAGTTATAGCAATAGTTTTCTTTATTTGTATATACATATATGAAATTTTTTGCTATTAACTATGTTTTTAATTTAACATAAATTTTTATGTTTTGCAAGAGCTAATCATTTTTTTAATACTCTTCAATAAATTCATACATGTTACTCATTTTTCTATAAACTTCATCTATTTCATTAGTTTGTGTTTTTAAATCTAGCAATATATCTTTTCTTTTTAAGAGATTCTCTTTTTCATCTTTATATAATTCTCCATATTTCTTTTCAAAGTCTTTTAATTCTTGAATTAAATTTTTAATTCTATCAAAATCTAGATTGTATAATTTTAGTTCTTTATCTATCAATGAAACTGTATAAATTCCATCATCTGCATAAAAGAAATCATCATATTTTTGCATTAAGTTTTGCCATTCTTTCAATCTTGTAAATTCATTTTTTTCATTATCCATTAAATATCCCTCTTATATTTTAAAAATCTTTTTTATTTTATTAATAATTTTCTGAAGAATTGATTGTTTTTTTATCGTTGCAGGTAAGTTAGTATTGAAATTGTTTGCATTATCTTCATTTTTCTTTATTTTATTTTCAAAAATATTAGTTCTATATTTTTCTCGTTTTTGCTTTTCCAAGTACTCTCTATCTGCTTGCATCCATTGTTTTATTCTTTGACTTTGCTCAGGTGTTGCAAGGTAATCTCTAAATATGTTAAGTAAAATTGCTTTTGTTTCTCTTAGCATTGGTTGTTTTATTAAATCTTGTTCTTCATTTACTTCATAGTCGTAGTCTAAATTTCTATTTTCTTCAAATACTTCTATTAATTCTTCTGGAATTTTTGAATATTCTTCTTCATTTAAACAACTTAGTATTTCATATACTTCTGTATATGCATTTGCATATTTAGTTTGTATCATCTTGCTCACTTCCTTCTTTTTCATTTTCCTTTATTTTTTCATTCATTAATCGTTGATAATCAGCTTGAACATCATCACAAACTTGACTTCCCCCATTACCTTCAACTGCCAGTTCCATAGTAGCTTTAGCAATATCTTGTCCTTTAACTTTTTTCGGTTTATTTGCTTTTTGTACTGCTTTTTGAATTGTTTCTTCTGTAACTTGTGTTTGTATTTCACTTTTATATTCTACTATGTTTTGACAAGCATTATTTTTATTCATTAATAACTCACTATAAGAATATCTAGGTGCTTGTATTACACGACCATTAATACCTAGATTGATTATCATACCATATATTTCTTGTATATTTAATCCTATTTGTTCCATATGCCTTATTAATACGCTAAGTGAAGTACTTTTTCTAAAATTACTATTATTTAATATAGATAACAGTATTGCCCCTTTTTCTTTTTTACTTAAATTTCTTTTAAAATCATACTCTGCTAATATTATTTCAGCAACATATAAATTTTTCATAGCTATATGATTTATAAATTCTTCATTAATACCTAAATCTATAAACCTTGATTTAATTATTTCTTGTGCATTTCCTCTAATATTATTGGATAATGCTTCTAAAATAGTTCCTTCTGTTACTTTTGTTTGTATTTTGTCTTTATATTTTGAAATAGTTTGACGAGCATTATTCTTATTAGTTAATAAATTTGAATAATTATATCCTGTTTCTTCCAATACACTTTCATTAATGCTAAGATTAATTATCATCCCATATACTTCTTGCTCATCTAAGCCCATTAATTCCATATCTCTAATCAAAGATATTAAATACGGCTTGTTATCTAAAATAGATTGGTTTAATATAGACTGTATAATTACTCTTTTTTCCTCATTAGTAAAATCTCTACCAAAGTTATATCTATCAACTATTTGTTTTGCCACATATACATTTTTTATGTTTTTAGATTTAATAAAATTTTCAGCAATACCCAAGTCAATTAGTTCATCTTTAATTTTTTTGTACTGATTTTCGTTTATATTGTCAGATAATGCTGTTAAGATAGTAGTGGCTGTTACTTTAGTTTGTATATCATCTTTATATTGCATAATCGTTTGACATGCATTATTATCATTCATTAATAAATTAGAATAAGAATATCCATCTCTATTTAGTATTTTCCCATTAACTCCAAGATTTATTATCATTCCATATATTTGTTGTTCAGTTAATCCAGTTTGTTCCATATTTTGTATTAAAGTTCTTAAAAAAGGTCTATATAATAATGTACTATTATTTTTTAAAATAGATTGAAGTATTGCAATTTTTTCATCATTTGATATTTCTTTTGAAAAATCATATCCTTCAATTATCTGTTTTGCAGCATATATGTTAGGTAAATATATAGAATTAATAAGTTTTTCATCTGCTCCTAAATTAATAAATTCTTCTCGTATTTTTTCTGAAGAATTTGTATTTGGATTGCTTTGAATAGCTCTTATAATACTTAGTTTTGATACTTCTGTTGGTATTTGCTCTCTATAAGCTAACAATAATTGACAATACTTTCTACTACTATCGAGTAGTCGGCTAAATGGAAATTTTTCTTTTTCTATAATATATCCATCTATTCCAAAATTAATTATTGTGCCATAGATTTGTTGCTCACTTAGACCTATCGAATCCAAATTTTTCATTAACGAATATAAATATGTATGGTTTCCTTTGTTTAAAGATTTTCTATGTAAAAGAGAATATGCTAGCGAACCTTTTATTTCATCGGATATTTCTTCATCAAATTCATATTCTTCAATTATTTGTTTTACTAGGAATAAATTGCTTACATCTTTTTCTTCAAGAAGTTCTTTGTTTAATCCTAATTTGATAAAATATTCTTTTAAATCTTTTGTTTCTTGGATAGTTACATTATTAGATAATGCTTTTAGAATATCTATTTTTGTTATTGAAGTAGGTATCTCAGATTTATATTTCTGTATTGTTTGGCACGAATTATTTTGGTTCATTAACAGAGCTGTATAAGAATATCCTCTTCTATCAAAAAAGCGACTATTTATACTTAGATTTATTATTGCACCATATAACTCCTGCTTAGTTAATCCTATTTCTCTCATATTTTGTAGTAATGTTGATAAATAATATACTCCTCCATTATTGTCTAAAGCTAAAGGGTTAAGAATAGATACAATTAGTGCTTTTTTTTCACTTTTAGTTATTTCCCTTCCAAAATCATAATCCTCTACTATTTGTTTTGCTACATATACATTTTTTATATCTTTCGAATCAATAAAGTCTTTTTCTATTCCTAAATCTATAAGCTCTCTTTTTAGTTTGTTAATTTCTTTTCCACGGCCATCTAACAAATCTATTGATATTGGTAATACTGATGTTTGAAGTGATTCTTTATTGTCTAATAAAATATGTTGTATTTCACTTCTATCTTTTTTAGTTAATTCCCTATATGATATATCTCCTATTTTTCCATCTATTGCAATGTTAATCATAATTGCAAATATTTCATTCTGAGTAAATTTATTTCTTCCTATTTGAATTTTATTTATAGCTTCATATAAGGTATAAAGCTCATTATCAGCTGTCAAACCTTTTAGTAATGTATTTGCAACTAATGTTTTTTCTTGTTTTGTTAATGAATTGCCTGTTTGTTTCCAATTATATCCTTCAACAATTGCCTCTGCAATATATTTAGAGCCTAATGTTTTACTTCTAGTAGCTTGTATTCTTTCGTCATTTTCTCTTGTTTTTATGAGCAAATCATTAATTCCTTGTGCATTTATTCCTTGCTCTATAATATTTACTAATTGTTCATCACTTAAACTCTCAACATTTTGTAATATTTGTTCTGAAGTTTCATCATCAAAATCATAACCATAATCCGATATTAAGAAACTAATATTTCTACCAATTTGGCTACCTCTATTATTTTGTCTTGTTACCATTTCTTGATTTACGCAATATGTATCAGATAACAATTCATTTATATCTATATCAGAAAATCTTTCTTGTAATAATTGTATTATTTTTCTTTTATTCAAAGTCATTTCTGCAAGTAACCTTATTGCTGTCATTTGCATATTTGTATCTCTATAACTTATTTGTCCATCTGTAATTTCATAAGCCTTATCTATTGTCAAATCATTTTTCAGATTTTCATGTGAAGTATATTCTAATTTATAATTATCTTGATTTAACTCTATTCCAAATGTTGCTAGTCTTAAAATTTCTTGTTCAATCCTTTTTAATATTTCTCTGTCTTTTCCTTGAAATTCTGCTTGTTTTATTAATGCTAAACTATCTACTAATATTTGTGGAATATTGATAATTTTTTCTTGATCTATTTTTCCCGAATACAACCATTCTGAAGATGAATATCCATTTCTCATAATTTGTGTAAAACTACTTATATCTACTGGTTTTCCTTTTTCATCATCAGTTATGTTTCTCATTAATCCATAATAATTTAAAACTTTACATTTTGCTATTTTCTTACTTTGTTCCAATTGTTCTTCAGTAGTTAAATATTGTTGTTCTGCTTCAACTAAGCTTGTCGGAACTTGTCTATCTGCACCATTAATTATTTTTACAATTTCCTCAATTGAGCTGGCACTATCAACTTTTTCTAATATGTTTCTTACGTTTTCAGGAGCATTTTGGGTAGCATTTTCTATTTTATTATCCATTACACCTAATAAGTATTCTCCTGCTGAAAATACTTTTTGGTGATTTTTTATTTCATCTTTTGATAACCTTATTAATGCAAATCTATGTAAATTTGTTCTATCATAAGTAAGTACAATGTTAGGGTCTTCAGACATAGAAATTAAACTTGTTTTTCTATGTTGCATTCTTATTTGTGCCATAACATCTTGTATTGTATGTTCATCTGTGCTTTCTATCTTTGGTATTATTCCGCTTCCATTATTTAAACTCTCAATATCACCTTTATTTAACGAACGAATTAAATAATAATTTTCTCCATCAAATAAAAGTCCTCTTCTTAATCCTTCATTAAATTCATAGTTACTTATTTCTATATTTTCTCTTGAATTGTCGTTTTCTAATTCTCGTTGTATTTCTCTGTATTTTCTAAATAGTTCTTTAGATGCATCAATCATTTCTTTTGATATTTCAGTCCTCAAGTATTTTTCATCAAGTTGTCCAAACCTAGGTAATCTCACTCTATCTAATGCATCTGCATCTTTTACAATATCAAGTAACTTTTTAAATTGCTCAAAATTTTCTATTCCATATAATTTAGCAATTTCTTCATATTTTTTATCATCTACACTATGTCCATGGCATAATGCTTTTATTATATTTATTTCATCATCATTTAAATTAGGGAAAATATAATCTCTGTTTCTATCTATTAGTGAAGTACTAACTTGACCATGATTTCCTTCAAATCCTCTTCCTATATCATGATATTTAGACGCTTCTAATACTAGTCTTAATTCTTCATTATTAAGACCTTCTTTTATTCCAATATAACAAGTAAGTAAAGCCACTCTTTCATTATGAGATATTCCATGAATCGCATCATTAATAAAATACTGCTCTTTTACATCACTCATTACATCATTAAAGATATCATTATCTTTTACTATATTAATTATTTCTTGCAATAATTTATTATTTTCATTTAATATTCTTTCTATAATTTTAGATTGCATATATTTATTCCTTTGTTTTTATTACTAATTTATAACTTATCTTTATTATATCAAATATTTAGTTATTTTCAAACTTTACATCTTCTAAATTATTTTGCTTTTTATAATAGTTAATATATCGTGTTGTAGCTAATAGTTGTAATTTTGTCTATTATTTATTTTGCATATCTCTATTTATTAAATTCTCTCCTAATTTAATTTATTTTCATCTACTTTTCACTTCTCCTTAGTTCTTTTGGCAGAAAAATATCAATTTCTGTATCATGTAATGTCATTTCTTCATTTTGTTTAAGTGCTTTGCTTGCTAATTTATATGCTTTTGAATTAGTTCTCGGTCCATTTTGATATGCTTCATTAAGTTCTTCTTGTAATTTATCTCTTTGTATAATTATTTTATTTTCATCTAATTTTCCTATTGTTATATCTGTTAATAGAGAAAAATACTTTTCTCTTATATTCCAAAGTTTATTTACTAAATTAATATGTAATTCTTTCTCTTTTCCTATATCATAACTTAAACAGTATATATCTAATGCTAGTGCTATTGTTGTTAATAATGCTGATAATGGTGGTATCCAACTTTGATTATTAATTATATAGGAAATTAATCCCGTTGCAGATATAGTGTTTAATACTATTTGTAATTTTTTTATTCTTTTTTCCTTTTTCTCTAATAAGTCAATACATTTCTGATGCGTAGTATGTGTCCATACCAATCTTCCAAAACATTCTCTAATTTGGGCTTCTAATATTTTAATTTGGAAATTTTGTTCCATATATTTCCCTCCATTCGCTTTTAGCACAAGATGGATATTTGGTTTCGTCTGCTATAGCTTCTTTTGCTTTTTCATATGCTATATTTGCTTTATTATTAAACTTCTTCCCAATATATAATGGATTACAGCTTCCTGGTGTAAATAATATAGAGTTTTCATTCTGTTTTGACAAATAATAAAAAAAATCTCTAGTCATCCAATCATAATATATATAACTTTTATCTTTGTTTTCCCAATATCTTATAAAATTATATGCTAAAGTGTCTATTGCGTATCCATTTATATCTACATTTTTTTCATCTTTCCACTCTCTAAGCATTTTACACAATCTCTTTAAATTACCATTTGTCAAATTGTTATATGTGTTCATTTCATCTATTTCTTTCTTAGGATTTGTTGTTTTCCAACTACCACCATTGTTTGTATCTGGATACAGAAAACTTCCATCTGAATTTTCAAAAACAGGAACAATTTCAAAGCTTATTCCATCTGTAAAATTTATTCCAACTACTTGTCCATCTGCTTTTATGTATGATGTTGAATAAGTTTTTTGTAATGCTGTTTTCACTTCTTGTAATAAAGCTGACTGTTTGTTTCCTTGCCTATTGTTAATTCTTAAATAAGTTGTATATGGTAAAATTACTAACATATCTATATCACTTAAATGAGTAGCTGTTCCCCTGCCATATGATCCAACATACAAACTATGTAATTCTTCTGATATGCTATTCCAATATTCTAGATTTATTCTTTTAGTTATTTGTTTATATCTATACCTTAAATTGCTTAAATCTTTTTCATCAAATCTTATATTTTTACAAAATTGCTCAAACCACTCTCCAACACTCATGTATTTATTCCTTTCATATTTCATTCTTCTTTATTATTTAATCTTTTCTCTAGTGTTTCAATACTTGGTAAATTATTGGCTAAATATTCTGGAATCTCTTGTAAATATTTGTATTCTGCTACTCCTATTGGTTTATTTACGTCTTTTAATGCTAATTCAGCAGTTAATTTGTGTTCATCTCTACATAGTAAAATTCCTATTGTTGGATTATCATCTTCTTTTTTTAATAACATGTCCACCGCATTTAAATAGAAATTTAATTTTCCTGCAAATTCTGGTATGAATTTTACAGTTTTTAATTCTACTACAACATAACATTTTAAATTTAAGTTATAAAATAATAAATCAATATAATAGTCTTCATTTTCTATTTCCAAATGATATTGTCTTCCGACAAAAGCAAACCCATTTCCAAACTCTAGAAGTAAATTTGTAATATTAGCAACTAAAGCATCTTCTATATCTTTTTCTAATGGTGATGTACCATAACCTTCAATATCAAAAATATATGGATCTTTTAACATTTCCAAAGCTTTTTTACCAAGTTCTACTGGTAATGTTTCCTTGTAATTGCTTATTTTATTATCTAATAATGCTTGTCTATTATATAGATTTGTTGCAATTTGATGTTCAAGTATCGTTCTAGACCACAAATTTTCTAATGTTTTCTCTACGTACCATATTCTTTCACTGTCATCTTTTATTTTATCCATAATTGTAGTTATTGTTGTCCATGGTAATTTTGCAACATTATGTTGCAAAATTGAA
>CANQYS010000035.1 GCA_947628115.1 uncultured Clostridia bacterium
CATGCAATTTTCAATGTTCAACAAATTTTTTAAATTTTTTTCAAAAAACTATTGACTTTTAATAGTTAGTCTTTCTATTTTATTTTTAAATTTTTGTGAAATTTATAAGCGATTTGCTTATAGAAAAAAATTGTTTAGATTTAAATTATTGTTATTATATAACAAAGGAAAGTATTATTCAATACTTTCCTTCCATTTTTTTACATTTTATTCTTGCCATGCTTTTGCTTTAAGTGACATTTCTACTTCATTTAATCTTTGAAGTACTGATATAAAAAATGGTTTAAAAATTAGGCTTGAATTTTTTATTAAATTAAAGTTTGTTGGTTTTATTCCTTTAACTTTTAATACATTTTTTATTTGTAACACTTCATCTTTCATTATTGGAACAAAGGAAAGTGCAATTGTTATTACAAGTCCAATTTCTTTTGGATTTACTCCAAATATTTTTAGTGGGTACATTATTTTTTCTATTACTTCACCAAATTCTGTATAAGAAATCGTTTTAGCAAATATATAACTTAAATTGCAGACTAGTATTAGTCTTATTCCTATTAATATTGCAAACTGTATATCTGCAAATAATATGTTTATAATTACTGTAAATAGTATAAATGGTAATAATTTTATTAAACTTTTTATTGCTGTTTGTATATTGATTTTTAGTATGACCATAAGCATTATATTAAATACTGTAATTAAAGAAATTACAATATAATCTTTTATAAAAAATATTCCTATTGTATAGATTAAAAATAGAATAAATTTAATTAAATTTTTCATTTTACCACCTCTACTATTTTATGGAGGATTTCTTTTTTGTCCCAATTTTCTATTTCTATATCTATACCTTTATTTTTTAATTCATATACTAACTCTACAATATATGGTATTTTAATTTCATGCTCTTTTAAAAAACCTATTTGGTCTAAAATATCTCTTTTGGCAAAAATATTAATTATTCTTCCATCTTCTATTACAACTATTTTATCTGCCATTAATATTTCGTCTATAAAGTTGGTTATATAAATAATTGTATAACCTTGTTTGTTTAATTCTTTCACCATATTATATACGTCTTCTTTGCCCTCTGAATCTATCATCGTTGTAGGTTCATCTAATACTATATATTTAGGATTTGTTGCAACGACTCCTGCTATAGTTACACGCTGTTTTTGTCCCATAGATAAATCATAACTTTCGCTATTTAAAAATTGTTGCATATTTAACTTTTTTAAAGAGTTTTTTATTTTTTCTTCATAGTTTTCTATTTCTAAATTCTTCATTGTAAATGCAATATCATCAAAAACATTATTAAATAAAATTTGATTTTCTGGATTTTGAAAAACTACTCCGATTTTTTTTCTAATCTTTAAGAAATCTTTTTTGTTTCGCGTATCAATTTCATCTACAAGAACTTGTCCATTATTTGGTTTTTCTAATCCAGAAATAATTTTAGCTATAGTAGATTTCCCGAGAGCCGTTCTTTCCTATTATACTAATAAACTCTCCTTCGTTTATTTCTAAATTTATATCTTTTAGTACATCTTTTCCATTTTTATATTTAAAATTAACATTTTGTAGTCTAATCATTGTTTAAAACTCCTAGCACTTTCTTATATACATAGAAACTACCTACTATTAAAATAGTTCTATCATTATATACTTTTTTAGAAATATTTATTGCGTCTTCTAATTCTTCTTCATACATATTTACATCATTTAAATATTTCTTAGCCTCTTTGTATAATTTGTGTTTAGGCAAATATCTTTTATCGCCTGTTCCACTTGTGAAAAAGAAAATTGCATTTTTATCTTCACATATATTTTTTATAATTGTTTTATAATCCTTCGTTTTTAAAATTGATATAATATATACTTTTTTATTATTTGGATAATATTGATTAATATTATCTTTTAAATTTTTAATAGCATTCTCATTGTGTCCACCGTCAAATATAATTAAAGGATCTTTACTTAAAGTTTCTAATCTTGCTTTATGTATTACTGTTTTTAGTCCATTATATATTGCTTCATTTGAAATTTTATATCCTTTTTCTTTTAGAACATCTATAACCTCTAATACCTCTGCAGTATTGTATATTTGAGCTTTGCCTTTTAAATTTATTTCTATATCTTTATAATTTTTATAATCAAATTTTTGCATGTCAGTATTATATGAATAATTTGTTACGTCTTCTTTTTCTATTACATGTAATTTGCTATTTTTATTTTTGCACTCTTCTTCTATAACCTGCATTATTTCATCTTGTTTTACAATTATAGTATCCGAATTGCTTTTAATAATTCCAGCCTTATGTTTTGCAATATCTAAAATATTATTACCCAATATATCTACATGGTCATATCCGATATTCCCAATTACTGCAATTTCTCCATTTACTATATTAGTACAATCCGTTAGTCCACCAAGTCCTGTTTCTAAAACTACCAAGTCACATTTCTGTTTTGCAAAATATATAAGTGCAAGTGAGGTAATTGCTTCAAACCATTTTACTGGAATTTTATGGGTTTTATTATATTCATCTATTACCTTTGATAATGGAAGTAATATCTCTTTTACCTCTTCATCTGAAATTTGTTTATCATTAATCCATATACCATCATTAAATTTTATTAAATGAGGAGATATAAATTTGCCGTAGCTTGTATTCTGTATTATTTAAAATGCTTGATAGCATTTCACATATACTTCCTTTTCCGTTTGTTCCTGAAACATGTATAAATTTCGTTTGTTTTTCCGGATGGTTAAATTTTTTCATTATATATTTCATTGCATCTAAATTTGGATCTTTTGTAAATTTATTAAATGTATCTAAATATTCATCAATACCAATTTCTTCTTCCTTGTATAAATATTTTAGTGCAAATGGTCTAAGTGCTTTTTCAAGTAAAAATATTGTAATTACTTGAATTGGAAGCATTATAGCCTCTGTCACAAATCTTGATGCAATCACTGCAAAGTATGCTTTTCCATAAAGTATATTTAAAAATGCCGCTTCTAATAATATTTTTATTACTCCTAGTACAATAACACTACTAATAATTAATTGAATAATAAATTTAAAATCTTTTCTTTCTTCACCTGGTTTTTTGTATAAGAATATTCCATAAACTAGTCCCATTAAAGCAGATGATATTGTAAACCCTGGAAAATATGGACCAAATGGGAAAAGGATTGCACCAATCAAATCTCCAAGTCCTGCAATTATTGCAGAATATTTAGGTCCGCAAATAAATTCCTGCAAGCATCATTGGAACAAAGCTAAAGCTAATTACCAAAAATGACGATTTAATAGATAAAAATCTTGATAGAACTAATAAAATGCTTAAAAGCATTGCAGATAAAATAACTTTTTTACTTTTTGTTAATGTTAATTTTGTCATAATAAAAAGCCCCCTGTCTTTTTTTTGGAGCTTCCACGTTCAATAAAGATAATTCTTTGTTTAATAGCGGAATGCGAAAATAAGTCAGCAAAACCTATCTGTTTTGGCTTTTTCGTTTACTAACAACTTCCCGTTTAGTAACACTTAACTACTTACTTTCTACTCTATTTTGTCTAATTTTATCAAAAAACATCATGCTTTTCAATATATATTCAAAAAATTATACTTCAATAGGGAAAAAGGGGTCAACCCCCTTTTTCCCTATTGAAGAATTCACTTGCTTTTTCACTGTTTATGTACAGTTCCCCTTTTTCAGTCAAACTGTATACTGCAACAGCTTTTCCATTGTCGTTATAAAAACGTACTCTGAACAAACCATTGCTTGACTTGATACCTTTTTTCTCAAGTTCCGTACATAAATCTTCTAAGAATGCATTCTCTGCAATCCCAAATTTTACTTTCTCGTTAGACTTATGATAATATTCGAGTTTTTCTAAATTATCAGGTAATTCTGGCAAGTTACCCGTAAAAATACAATCTGAAACTTTTAATTTTGTTTCTCGCCCATCTATCACAAGAAACATGTTATTATTTGTCCATATAATATGGACTTTGTCATTATAATCCACCACTAATCTTGGTGTATTTTCTATTTGACCTTCAAATTTTTCTATAAGCATACCTGCTTCTTCTGAAGGTATTTTTAAGCCTTCAAACAATCCTACAGCATATGCTTTAGAATAATTATTATTGATTACTCTTGGTAAATCAATTTCTTCAGTTTCGATTGCGTAAATTTCTGTAGGATCATCGTTTTGTAAATCTTCCTGAATTTCAGTCTGTGTTTCAAAACTTGTACCTACATTTTTTTCTGTAGGATCATCGTTTTGTAAATTTTCCTGAATTTCAGTCTGAAATTCAAAACTTGTTTCTACATTTTTTTTTGATTGATTTTCACATCCTACAAGTGATAAAAGCAAAAAAACCCCAATTAATAAGTAAAGCCGTTTAAATTTCATTTTTTTACCTCCGAAAATTATTTTAGAAGTATAGATTTAGTACAGCTTCTAACTAAATCAATACAATCTAACATTAGAATTATAGCATATGGTTTATTTTATGTCAAGTTTATTGTTGCACATTATATAATTTATGTATATTCTCCGTTTCTAAATTTCTTGAAAATTCTCTAAAATTATGCTAGTATCTATAATGGAGGTAAATAAATGGATTTTATAAATCAAATATTTAATTTAGTAAAAAACTTATCTATACAAAATGCAATTGATATCGGAATAGGACTTGCAATAATTGTAATTTTTAAAATATTAAGCTCGTCTTTTGCATATATCATAGTAAAGATGTTTAAGTTTAAAGTTAAAGATAAAAAGAAAATTAAAGAAAATGGATTTTACAAACCATTAAAAATATTTTTTGTAATACTTGGTATATATATTGGATTTATTGCTTTAAAACTTCCTGAAAATATTTTTAGAATAGTAACTAAAATATTTAGAATCTGTACTATATTACTTACTGCTAAAGGATTTGCAAATCTTTTTGATGCTAGTTCAGAAAGTTTTGCAAAATTTCGCGCAAAACTACATTTTAATGGAAATGATACTACAATTAATTTTTTTAGCAAAGTGATTAAATCTCTAATATATATTATCGCAGGATTTATATTAATTAGCGAACTTGGCTATGACTTGGGGGGCTTAGCAACAGGTCTTGGTATTAGCAGTGTTGTAATAGCTCTTGCTGCACAAGATATCGCCAAAAGTTTTCTTGCTGGAATTTCTATAATATCTGATAGACCTTTTGAAATAGGTGATTACATTTTAGTTGATGCATTTGCTGGAACTGTTGAAGATATTACTTTTAGAACAACAAGAATAAGAGATGCAGAAAATCAAGTAATAATTCTTCCAAACAGCATGCTTACCACAGCAAATATAATAAATGCAACTAAAAGAGAAAAAAGAAGATATTATTTAATACTTACTTTAGAAATTGATACTCCTATGGAAAAAATTTCTAATTATATAGAAAACATAAAACTTGCATTAAATACTAATCAAAACGTTGAAAAGGAAAGCATAAAAGTATTTTTTAATACTATTTCTGCAAATGGAATAGATATATCAGTTGATTTTTATACAAATTTAACAGAGTTAATAGATTTTATGAAATTTAAAGAAGAAATAAATTATACACTTTTGGAGATGGCTAATCAAGCAAATATTAATCTTGCTTATCCTTCTCAATCTATATATCTAAAAAAGGAATAAGAAATGTTAGAGAAATGTACAATATGTCCTCATAAATGTGGTGTTAATAGATTAAATGGTAAAAAAGGAAGATGCAAATGTGATGATAAATTAAAAATTGCACTTGCATCACTTCATATGTTTGAAGAACCTTGTATTAGTGGTACAAATGGATCTGGTACAGTTTTTTTTACAAATTGTAATTTAAATTGTATGTATTGCCAAAATTATGAAATTAGTCAAGAACGGAAAAGGAAAAATAATATCTATAGAAGAGCTTGCAAAAATATTTTTAAATCAACAGAAAAAAAATGCTCATAACATTAATTTAGTAACACCTACAATGTATGTGCCACAAATTATAGAGGCTATTAAAATAGCTAGAAATAATGGATTAAAATTACCAATAATATATAATTCAAATGGATATGAAAATATTGAAACAATTAAATTATTAAATGGATATATAAATGTGTATTTACCAGATTTAAAATATTATACAAATGAATTATCTAAAAAATATTCTAAAGTAGACAATTATTTTGAAATAGCAACAAAAGCTATAAAAGAAATGTATAATCAAGTGGGAAATGCAACATTTGATAACAATGGCATAATACAAAAAGGTGTTATTATAAGACATTTAATTTTACCAAATCATATGCAAAATACAAAAAATATATTAAAATGGATTTCAGATAATTTGCCAAAGGACATTTATGTAAGCATAATGGCACAATATTTTCCAACATATAAGGCTAAAAACGATACTTTAATAAATAGAAAATTAAATAAAAAAGAATATAAGGAAATTTTTAATTACTTATATTCTTTAAATCTAAAAAATGGATATATTCAAGAACTAGGAGAACATGAAGAAGAATACGTACCCGATTTTAATTTAACTTTCTAATATTTTATTATTCATACTTAAATATACTCTTGCTTTTAAATCTTCTACGCTTTCTTTTTTATTAAGTTCTTTGTTTGGATAAATAGCAGGTAATATATGGAGTTCAATAAACGGTCTTTTTTTTATGAGTTTCCTTATTCCGTATGGTTTTACAAATTTATATACCATAGGTATAATTGGAACATCTTCTTCAACTGCTATTTTAAATGCACCATTTTTAAATTTTCTTAATTTTTTATAATATGGCCAAAGTGATGCCTCTGGATAAAAATGTACTGTTTTATTTTCTTCTAAAAGTTCTTTTATTGTATTAAAAAATTTTTCTTTGTTACTTATTCCTTCAGGTATTGGAAATGCATGTAATAATTTAATAATATGTCTAATTATAGGTATTTCAAAATTTGATTTTAATGTAGGAAAATATAAATTATCTGGAGCATTTGCAATAGCATTCATTGTACAATCCATAGGATGTACATGATTAGATACAGTTATTTTACCAGTTTGTACATTAATTAGGTTTTCTCTTCCATATATTTTAAAATTATACATTATTTTATTGTATATGTATAATAATGGTAATACCACTAAATATAATAAATTAGAAACTAAATTAAATAAAATTCCATTATTAATAAATTTATAATCTTTATCTATTTCTATATTTAATGGAGTCCACATGTTAATTATATGTTCATCCTGATTTAATAAAGTTTCTTCAATTTCCTCTATATTCTCTAATTGCATCTTCAAACATTCCTTCTATTTTTTTCATACTTTTTTCTATTCTATAACTTTCTGCATGCTCTGCATATTTTATTTCCATTTGTTTTCTTTCTAATTCGTTTTCTATCCAATAATCTATTTTTTTTGCTAAATCATCACTATTTCCAGCTTCAAATAAACTTCTTTCATCTAATGCAAACTGCGGAGTAGCAGATTTAGGACTATTTGCAATTATTGGTACTATTCCACATGCAAATGCTTCTATACATGATATAGCTTCTATTTCAGCATCAGCTGAATGTATGTATAAATCTGTCATCCCCAATAATTCTAATAAATGTTCTTTATCAAAAAATTGTATAACAGGTTTATTAATTAATTTTTCTCCAAGTTTTTTATATTTATTGTACTTTGGTCCACTGCCTGCTAATACTAACTGTATTTTATTATTATATTTAGATTTTGAAATTGCCTCAAATATTAAATCTTGCCTTTTTTCGTTTGATAATCTACCTATCATTGTAATTACAAATTTGTCTTTGAATTCTTCTTTTTTATCATTTTTTCTATATTTAAAATCCTCTCCTACTCCATTTGATATTACATATGTTTTAGCAGTATATCCATGTTTTTTTAACTCATTTGCAATAAAATTACTTGGGCAATGTATATGTTTAAATCTATTAAAAAACTTATCTCTAAAGAAATCATATATTTTATCATTTACCTTTTCGTTTTTTCCTAGAGCAATTGTATATGTTATATTTTCTGGCTGAACATGAAATGCAGCAGTACGAGGAACTTTTAATTCTTCTGCAATTTTTAACGCCTCATAGGATAAAACAAATGGCATATAAAAGTGCACTACATCAACTTTTGAAATTGCCTCTCTTAATATATCTTTATTGGGTATAGCAAAGGTCATTCCCTGTGATTTTATTATTTTTGAAACTATTATTGGAAGTGGCATTTTTTTTACCACATATTTATTTTCTTTCGGCTCTCCAGTACTTACAATATAAACTTCATGCCCTAAATTTATTAATCCTTCTGCAAATCTTTTTGCTGAAATAGTTGTGCCATTATTTGCATCATCAAATTGATCTATAACTATTAAAATTTTCATTAGTATCAACCTCAAGCAATAATATATAACAAAATGCAAAAAAAATCAAATTTTGTATTTTAATGAAAAAAACCACCTCATTTATAATATGAGATGGAATATATTATTATGATTATTTTATTATATTTATAATTTCTTTATTTTTATCTTTTAAACTAACTATATATATTAATGTCATAGCAATAATAAGAGTTACAGCATATATTAGCAAACTTAATTCCCAGTTTCCATTTGAAATATTTGCACCTACCATTGTAGATGTAATTACAGATGGAAACCTTACCAAAGTAGAAATTAATATAAATCTTAAAGGCTTTATTGGAAGCAATCCACCAATATAAACAAACAAATCTTTTGGAGTTGCTGGCAAGAAAAATAATATACATAAAGTCATTTCAAGATTTCTTGAGTTCTTTAATAATCTACTATTCATTACTTTATTAACTTTTTCTCTATGGAAAAAATTATATAAATATTTTTTTCCTAATTTTCTAACTGTGAAAAAAATTATTATTGTAGTAATAAGTACTGATACAGTTATAAATAAGCATCCTCCCCAAGCACCATAACACATCCCTGCTAAAACTTCAAATGGTTCTCCTGGTAATACTACTAATAATATTTGTAATATTTGCAATCCAAATAAAAGTAAAACGCCTAAAAATCCCATATCGCTTATTTTATTTTTAAATGCAATCTGACCTTCTGTTGTAGATAAATTTTTCATAAATGGAGCAAGTTTCCAGAGAAAAATTGTAAGTATTAAAATAATTATTATTGCTACTAAACTTCTAAATAATTTTATTTGTTCTTTCTTGTTCATTTTTTTATTCCTTATTAATAAACTAATATTTATTCTATATAGATATAATATGATAAGTTATTACATAAGTTTAGCATTTACTTCATTAAAAGTCAATTTTTTTATTAATATTTACTTTCTAGTATAAATGGCAATAATAAATTTCCGGTTTATTATACACATATTTCACTTAAGATTTCGTTGGTACTTTTATATTTA
>CANQYS010000036.1 GCA_947628115.1 uncultured Clostridia bacterium
TAAATATAAAAGTACCAACGAAATCTTAAGTGAAATATGTGTATAATAAACCGGAAATTTATTATTGCCATTTATAAAAATTTTTATATATAAAAAAATTACTTGCAAAAAGAAACAAAAAATGATAATATATTTATATGTTTAATATTAAAATAATAGATTTAAAAAAAACCCCTTTTTTGGGAAACTTTTTTAAATCTATTTTTGTTTAATAAAAGTATCAATAAAAGATATGTAAAAAATGGGACAAAATATCCCAGAAAAAAACGTCCCTTTTGGGACATTAGGAGGAAAATTGATGAACACAAAGTATATTTTTGTAACAGGTGGAGTAGTATCAGGACTAGGAAAAGGAATAACTGCTGCATCTTTGGGAAGGTTATTAAAGAATAGAGGTTATAAAGTTACAATACAAAAAATGGATCCATATATTAATGTTGACCCAGGAACTATGAGCCCAATTGAACATGGCGAAGTTTTTGTAACAGATGATGGAGCAGAGACAGATTTAGATTTAGGTCATTATGAAAGATTTATAGATGAAAATTTAACTAAAAATTCTAGCGTAACTACTGGAAAAATTTATTCTAGTGTAATTGAAAAAGAAAGAAAAGGTGAATATTTAGGTAAAACTGTTCAAGTAATTCCTCATATTACTAATGAAATAAAAGAAAATATATATAGTTTTGAAAATGAAGATGTTGATATAGTAATAACTGAAATTGGTGGAACTATTGGAGATATTGAAGGACTATCTTTTATAGAAGCTATAAGACAAGTAGGAATAGAAAAACCAAAGGGAGATGTAATTTATATTCATGTAACATTACTTCCATATATTTCTGGCTCAAATGAGTTAAAATCTAAGCCAACGCAACATTCTGTAAAAGAACTTCAATCATTAGGTATAAAACCAGATATTTTGGTATGTAGATCAGAACTACCTATAACAGATAATATGAGACAGAAGATAGCTCTTTATTGTAATGTAAGACCAGAATGTGTAATACAAAATTCTACAGTTGATAATCTTTATGCCGTACCTTTAATGCTTGAAGAAGAAGGATTGACATGTCAGGTTTGTAAAGCTTTAAACTTAGATAAAATAGAACCAAAGAATGAAGAATGGCAAAAAATGATTGATCATATTAGAAATATAAGTGAAAAAACTGTAAAAGTAGCAATAGTAGGTAAATATGTTACATTAGAAGATTCTTACTTATCTGTTGCTGAAAGTTTAAGACATGCTGGATTTGAAAATAATGTAAAAGTAGATATTGGATTTGTTGATTCAGAAGAGATAACAGATAAGAATGCAAAAGAAAAATTAGGAGAATATGACGCACTTTTAGTTCCAGGAGGTTTTGGAAACAGAGGAATAGAAGGAAAAATTGCTTGCATAAAATATGCAAGAGAAAATAAAGTTCCATTTTTAGGAATATGTTTAGGAATGCAGATGGTAGTAGTAGAATTCGCAAGAAATGTATTAGGGCTAAAAGATGCAAATTCGGAAGAATTTGATGCAAATACAAAAAATCCTGTAATACATATAATGGATGACCAAAAAAATATTGATAAAAAAGGTGGAACAATGAGACTTGGAAGTTATCCATGCATTTTAAAAGAGGGAAGCAAAGCATATAATTTATATGGAACTAAAGAAATAGCAGAAAGACACAGACATAGATATGAATATAATAATAACTATAAAGAAAGAATGGAAGAAGCAGGACTAATATGTTCAGGAACCTCACCAGATGGAAGATTAGTTGAAATAGTTGAATTAAAAGACCATCCATTCTTTGTAGCAGGTCAATTCCATCCAGAGTTTAAATCAAGACCAAATAGACCAAGTCCATTATTTAAAGGATTAATTGAAGCTGCTAAATAATTAAATAAATATAGAAAAGGGAGCCTAACTAAAGGCTCCCTTAAATTGTCATTTTAAACTTAAAGTTTTATTTCCATTATTATATGCTTCTGCTATTTTTTTCTCAATTTTTAAAAGCCTAGAGAAATTTTCAGAAGAATAGATTAGTCCGTGTGATTGTAAATCATCCACATAGTATAAACCATATAAATGATATGCACGATAATAGTCGATTGTCAATTCTTTAAGATTGACAATTCTTAAAATCCGATTATTCTGAAGAAATAGTGTTATTGAATGCACTGAAAAAAACCTCCTAACATAAATGACAATGTAATTAAAGCAAAAAGCATTTAATTATAAAAGCATTCTACCATAAAATTATGTAAAATGCAAACAATTACAAATCTAAACTCAAAAACCAAAATGTATTTAAAAATATATAAGTATAAATAGCTGCGAAAGTTCCTTGTAGGAGTTTTCCTATTAAATAAGGCTTAATAGAGATTTTTGCTTTTGATGTAATACTTAAAATTTGAAGAGTAATAGATATTCCTCCAAATCCAAGTAAAAATGCGCAAATTATGATATTTGTTGAAATAGATTTACTAGCAATAGGAGCAACTAAACAAACTCCATTAGTAAGTTCTAATATTCCGGGTAAGCATGCCTTTAGCATAATTAACAGATACTCCAAAAGCACTAAGGATAGGTGATATAAAATCTATAAGTAAATTTAAAACCTTGCTATTTTCTAAAATTGATATAATTACAGAAAAAAGAACTATAAATCCACCTATTAAGAATATAGTGTTAATTGCACTCATTATAGAATGTGCTAAAACTTCACCAAGATTTGATAAGGAAATATTTGATGGAATATTGCTAGATGATTCTTGCAAGAGAAAAGATCTTTTTTTTCTATCAGATTTCCACCATCTAAAAATAAAACCTACTGTGAGACAAGCTAAAATATGAGTAATAAAAAGTAAAATTCCTGTATTTGTATCTCTAAATAATCCTATTCCGACAGTTCCTATTATAAAAAGAGGACCGGAATTATTAGTAAAAGCAATAAGCCTTTCTGCTTCTATATTTGTGCATATACCTTCGGATTTAAATTTTGAAACGATTTTTGCACCTATTGGGTAGCCACTAATAATTCCCATTATAAAAGGAAAGGCTCCTTCTCCAGGAACGTTAAAAATTGGTCTCATAAATTTATTTAGCAATTTACCTAAAATTGAAATTACATTGGTATATCCAAGAAGTTCTGTCGCAATAAAAAATGGAAACAGAGAAGGCACAACTGAATTTGCCCAAAGAGTTAATCCTTTTTTGGCAGACAAAAGATTGGCATTTGAAAATATAAGTAGAAACACTGTAAATAAGCAAATAGAAACAGGAATGAACATGTTTTTTGCTTTTAGTACAATCCATTTTATTTTATACATAGGACACACCTCATAATAATATATACTAAAAATATCAAATATATAACAGTTAATAATAAAGTAAATTGAAAAATAAAATAAGATAATGACATGAAAAAGTAATAAAAATGTAATATTTTGACACAAAGCCTACAGGATACATGGCTGTAAGGAAAAATAAACGTGTTAGGAGAACATAAAAAAATACACTTTAAAAAAGAATATGTTTATGGTAATATATAATTAACAAAGTATATTTATGAGGTGTAAAATATGAAAAAAAACAAAAAAATGAATTTAATTTTCAAATTATTAATCATTTCAATAATTGTAATAATAGTGTTTATATTATATAGACAGTTAACTAAAACTTTAAATATAAATTATTCTACGCAACAGCTATTAGCAACAGATAATAATATTGAAGATGTTTTGTGTTTAGAAGTTGAGGGAGGAGCCGTACCGAACCCATGTAAAGGCGATATAAATAATGACGGATACATTACAAGAGCTGATGTGGTAAAATTACAAAAAGTAGCTGCAAAGCTTGAAACACTGGATAATGATTTAGGAGATATAAATAATGACGGAAATATAACTTCAGCAGATGCAAGATTAGTTCTTAGATTAGCATCATATATTAATGACTACAGAAATTATATGCTAAATGAAACAGACGGAATAGACTTGAAACAAATGATTGAATTTCTTGGAGAAGATTATTTATATAATTGTAATACTCTATTTGTAGGGGAAAATATTACAGTAGTTCCAAATTTTGAATTAAGTGGAAAATCTTCTATTTCAAATAAAACTATTACTGCTGAATCTACAGATATAGATGTAGCTACAGTCGAATTAACTGATGATAGTACAAAAGTAAAAGTTACAGCAAAAAAAGCAGGAAATGTTCAAATAATTGTAAAATCTAGTGATGATACATCAACAGTTGGAATTTTAAATTTATCTATTCGTGAAAAAATGTATTTAATAGGTAGTCAAACAGCAAGAATTTTTAGAACAGCAGATATTAATGGAGACGGAATAGTAACGGATTTTGATGCATTAGAAATATTACTTTATACTGCAGGAATTAACAGTGATTATGAGAGTATAAAAGATGAATTAGATATAAATAATGATGGAAAAGTAACTGCGGCAGATGCAAGAAAAGTCCTAAGACTAAGTGAATATTTAAATGGTGATAATTTTGAATTAGACGACGAAGATAAAAAAATTTGGGGAAATAATTCGAAAAACATATATAATACACTAGATGTAAATGATACCATTACGTTAAAGGCATTAGATGAAAATAAAAAAGATTTACAAAATGTAACATGGAATGCTAGGGGGGATGTCTTAGAGGTAGAAAATGGAGTTGTAACTGCAAAAAAAGCAGGAACTGCAAAAATAACGGCAACTAGTTCTGACAGCAATTTTTCATGTAGCGTTACATTTACTGTAAAAGAATCTAAAACAGACAGTACAACACGTTTACAGTATACAGAAAGTGGAGATGAAAATTGTAAAATAGTTGGATATAGTGGAGATGATGCATATCTAGTTGTACCAGAAAAAATTAATAATTTAAAAGTTACAGAAATAGGAGATAATGCATTTGATAATTGTAATAGTTTAATTAGAGTAGATTTTCCAGAGAGTGTTACAACTGTTGGTAATTCTATATTTACAGATTGTGATAATTTAAGTATAGTATGTTGTCCTGGTACTAGCGATGGTGTTGGCGCTTGTTTTAGTGACATTTGTGAGAGGGTTGGAGAGTATCAAAAGAATGGATATGATATTTACTCTTATAAGAATATAGATGATTCAACGTGTTCTATTGAAGTAATGATGCCTTGGGATATTAGTGAAAAAGATGAAATTACATTAGGTTTTCCAAGAGAAATAGCTGGATATACTGTAACTACATTGGGAGATGGGAAAGGTGTAGTTACTCCTTCATTAACTAATGTAACATTAAAAATTCCTGATACAGTAACTACTATAAAAAGCAATGCTTTAGATAGTGAAAATATAAAAGAAATTATATTTTTAAAAGAAACAGATACAGCAAAACTAAATATAGAAGAAGATGCATTTAATGAAAACACAACAATTTTTTGTAGAAAAAATTCTGGAATATATAATTTATTAAAAGGAAAGAATTATAAGGTTGATGATGTTGTTCGTGTAAGTGATCATAAAATAATGGCTAAGTCAGATAAGGTTGTATATGGTTATGTAGAGGATGGATGGGAAAATGTAAAAGAATATAATTATTCAGGAGCAAATGGAAACAGAACAGAAATACATGATTTGGCTTTCTATAATAATTATGTTGTTGAAAAAATTGATGTTACAGGTTGGAGTAACCTAAAAACAATTGGTGATAAAGCTTTTATGTCTTGCACAAATTTAAGTACTTTAAATTTACCAAATAAAATTACTACTATAGGAGAAAAAGCATTCTGTGGATGCATTAGTTTAAAAAAATTAATATTACCAACTTCTATAACAAGTATTGGAGCATATGCATTTGATGGAATGGAAGGAACAGTTTATTATCCTTCAAGTGTAGAAAGTGTAATTAATGCATATAAAGGCAATTTTTCAAATTTTGTGGAAATAGAATTAGATAGTATAATAGTAAAAACTTCACCAACAAAAACTAATTATATAGCAGGAGAAAATTTTGATAAAAATGGCATGGAAATAGTTGCAATATATAATGATGGAAGTAAGAAAAAAGTAACAAATTATAATGTGCTTTATGGTGATAATTTGCTAGATGGTCAATCAACAGTAACAATAAGTTATGAAGAAAATGGTATAACAGCAAAAGTTACACAAGATATAATTGTTGTACAAAAAAAAGTAAATAATATTTCAATACAAACATTGCCTGCAAAAACTGAATATGTTAAAGGCGAAACTCTAAATACAAAGGATATGGTAGTAGAGGTTACATATGATAATGGTTTAAGTGAGGTTGTTACAGATTACACATGCTCACCAGAGAAACTTGATAAAGTTGGAAAAGTGCAAATAACTGTAACATATGATGGAAAAACTGCAACGTTTGATGTAATAGTTAAGGAAAGTGCAGATGAAATAGTAAAAGGAGATTGGGTATTCCAAGAAAGAAAAACACATGATTTTAGGGTTGTAAGATATATGGGAAGTGATAGTGATTTGGAAATACCTAAAAAGAAGGATGAAAGTGATGAACTTCCTGTATCTAGTATAAATGATCATACATTTACAAAAGATAATCTACCAGAAGAACTAGTAATAAATTCATTAAAACTACCTGAAACAATTAATACTATAGAAAGTAATGCATTTGCAGGGCTTACAAATTTAACAGAATTAGTTTTACCAGATGATATACAAAGATTATTTGAAGAATCTTTTAATGGTTTAGGAGATAGAGTAGTTAAATATAAATTAGGAACAACAACCGCTAAGACATTAGCACAATATGATTATGGAAATAAATTGCAAGTAATTGCACCAAAAACATTAACTATTTTAGCTAATCCAAAAACAGAATATGAAAAAGGAGAAAAATTAGACCTAAAAAATGGTAAATTAATAGCAACATATGAAGCAGTTTATGCAACAAATAATCAAGAGACCACACAAGAAATACCAATGACAGCAGAAGAGGTAGAGGTAACGGGGTATAATGAGAATCAAACAGGAGAGCAAGTGTTAACAGTAACCTATGCTGGAAAAAGTGCAACATTAAATATTACAGTAGAAGCAAAAGAATTAACAGAAATAGAAATAACAAATCCGCCGACAAAAACAAATTATGTAGCAGGAGAAAACTTTAATGCAGAAGGAATGGAAGTAAAAGCGGTATATAGTGATAAAACTAGTAAAACTTTATCTGATGAAGAATATTCTATAACAGATGGAGAAGATTTAACAATTGGAAAAGAAACAGTAACAATAAGCTATACAGAAGGAAGTGTAACTAAAACCACAACACAAAATATAACAGTAGTAGCAAAAGAATTAACAGGAATAGAAATAACAAATCCACCAACAAAAACAGATTATGTAGCAGGAGAAAACTTTAATAAAGATGGAATGAAAATTACTGTTAGCTATAATGATGGAACAAGTAGAACTTTATCTGATGAAGAATATACAGTAGTAGATGGCAATAATTTACAAGAGGGAAAGACCACAGTAACTATAAGATATTCAGAAGGTGGAATATCAATAGATAAAACAGTTAATATAATAGTATTAAAGGGAGAAAGTATCTTAAAAGAAGACAGTCAATACAAAGTAGATTTAACTGATGAAGTATTATATATAACTAAAGTAATGCCGAAAACGAGCATTGAAATCTTTAAAAAAGAACTAGTAGAAGGTTATGATATAGATTTATATGATGTCGAAGGTAATAAAATATCAAATGATGCAGAATATGTAAAAACAAATATGAAAATGATAGTAAGAAAAGATGGAAATACAGTAGGTGAGTATATATTAGTAGTAATAGGTGATTGTAACGGAAGTGGAACAACGAACGTATCAGATTTAACAAAACTAATGATAAGTATAGCTGAAAATTTAGCAACAGATAAAGATGAAACCAAGATATTAAAAGGTGCATATGAAAAAGCAATGGACTTAAATGAAGATAGAATGATAAATGTATCAGATATAACAAAATTATGTGAATTTATAGCAAACCATAAGTAAAGATAATATAAACTAAAGTAAAAAAGAAAGGAAGAAAAAGGATGAAAAGAGTAGTAAGAATAGTACTTTTAATAGCATTTGTGGTATGTCTTAGCACAATATCAAGGGCAGCTGAAGTTAGTGTAAATTTAAGTCCAGATAAACAAAAAGTTGAACAGGGATCAGAAGTAAAAATAAGTGTATCAATAAATGGATTTACAAGAGAAGGCACTCAAAAAGCAATAGAAGCAAAACTTATATATGATAATGAAAAGTTACAATATAAAGATATAAATTGGAATGATGGATGGACAGGTAGTATATCATCAGATGGAACAGGCTTAGCTGCAAACAAATCTACACAGATTGATGAGAATGAGTCTATTGCAGAGATAACTTATACTGTAAAGCAAAATGCAACAATAGGTAATACCTCAATAGAAATACAAGAGGTTCTAACTTCGTCAGATGGGGATGAAGTAACAGCATCTAATAATCAAACATCAATAGAAATAATACAACCAGTTTCGGGAGATGATAATCCAGGTGGTGGAGATGGCGAAAATCCAGGCGGAGACAATAATCCAAATCATAAAGTATTAATAAGTATAGAAATATCGACAAAACCATCTAAGACTGCTTATAAAGAGGGAGAAAAGTTTGATAAAACAGGTATGAAAGTAATTGCAAAATATGATGATGGAACAAATAATGAAATAACAAATTACACATTTAGCCCTAATGGAAATTTAAAAACAACGGACAAAGAGATTATAATAAGTTATGAAGAAGATGGAGTTATTAAAACAACAAAACTACCAATAACAGTAACATTAGCAAATGGTGGAGTAAGTAGCAACCAAAATGGAAAAGATAATACAGGATCTGATAAAGATTATCCATATACAGGAGTAAAAGATTTTATATTACCGATTGGAATTGCATTAATGTTTGTTATAATATCATATTTGGGTTATAGAAAATATAAAGAGATATAGTAAAAATAAAGCTAAAACAGTATTAAAAAATAATTGTTTTAGCTTTTTTATTTTTACTAATTAAAAACAATAGAACTTTTTTTGTAATAACATTCACATTAAAATTTATTAGAATTAGTAATAGTGTCAATAATTTTTGAAAATTTCACTAAAAAATAGGATTATTTTATTAGCCAAAATTTCACCTATGTATAAACTTGA
>CANQYS010000037.1 GCA_947628115.1 uncultured Clostridia bacterium
GGATAAAAATCAAAAATTAAAAATAATTTATAAAGTTTTGTATAGAAAATACTTGACTTTATTATGGGAGGAGTAAATAAAATGGAAAAAATAAAAAGATTTATTGAATGTATTATACCTGTTAGTGCATGTAATTTGCAATGTAAATATTGCTACATAATACAACAAAATGATAGAAAAATGAAAATACCTAAATTAAATTATGATCCTGAATGGATAGGTAAAGCTTTGAGTAAAAAAAGAATGGGTGGTGTATGTTTTTTTAATATATGTGGTGCTGGTGAAACACTTATACCTAACTATACTATAGATATAGTTAAAGAATTACTAAAACAAGGACATTTTGTTAATATTACAACAAATGGAACACTAAATCATAGATTTGATGAAATAGTTAAAATAGATAAAAAATTGTTAAAAAGATTAAATATATCATTTTCATTTCATTATTTAGAATTAAAAAGATTAAATTTACTTAATGATTTTTTTGATAATATAGATAAAATAAGAAAAGTTGGGATTTCTTTTGTTTTACAATTAAATTTGTATGATGGATATATGCCTTATGTAGATGATATTAAAAAGATTTCTAAAGAAAGGGTAGGTGCTTATCCACAAGTTGCATTAACTAGAAAGGAATATAACAAAGAACATATATTAACCAAAACAGAAATATTTACTGAAAAATCAGAAGAAGAGTATATAAAAGAAGGTAAAAAATATGATTCTCCATTATTTGATTTTACAACCAAAAATTTTAATGTAAAAAGAAAGGAATTTTGTTATGCTGGAGATTGGAGTGGTGCATTAAATTTAATAACTGGAGATTTAAAAAAATGTTATGCTTATCCATTTAGACAAAATATTTTTAAAGATATAAATAAACCTATAAATTTTGAAGCATTAGGAAAAAATTGTAATAGTCCATATTGCATCAACTCAAGTCATTTTATGTCCTTAGGTGTAATTCCTTCAATAAAAACACCAACTTATAGACAATTAAGAGATAGACCTGAAGCTGGATGGTATGCATCTGATGAAATTAAAACTGCATTTGATTCAAAATTAATAGAATCAAATAAAGAGTATGGTAAATTAAAAAAACTTAAAGTAAATGTAAAAAATAGAATTATTATAGTAAGTACAAATATGTTAAGAAAATTAGGTATAGTTAAACTTATGAGAAAATTTGGGTATAGAAAAAATGAATGAAAGTAGAACAAATAATTCAGTTAAAAATATATTATTAAATGGTTCTTATCAAATATTAAGTATTATTTTAAATTTTGTTGTTAGAACAATATTTATAAAAACATTAGGAGAAAAATTTTTAGGTCTTAATAGTTTATTTACAAATATTTTATCAGTATTATCTTTAGCAGAATTAGGTGCTGGAACAGCAATGGTTTATAGTATGTATAAACCACTAGCATCAAATGATAAAGAAAAATTAACAGAATTAGTATGTTATTATAAATCTTTATATAGAAGAATAGCACTCATAATATTCATTATAGGTATAATACTAGTACCAGTATTGCCTTATATAGTAAATGTTGATATTGAAATAAAAAAAGTGCAGATATATTACATTTTGTATTTATTAAATTCAGTATCTTCATATTTACTATTATATAAAACATCAATAATAGTTGCAGATCAAAAAGAATATTTAGTAAAAAAGTATGAAATAATATTCTTGATTATAAAAATATTATTGCAAAGTATAATTTTAATTTTATTTAAAAACTATATTTTATATTTAATTATTCAATTACTTTCAACTATATTATTAAATCTATGCAAATCAAGAGAAGCTGTAAAAAGATACGATTATATAGTAGATAAAAAAGAATTACCAAAATCTGATAAGAAAGAAATATGGAAGAATATAAAATCTTTATTATATTATCAAATTGCTAATACGATGTTAAACAATACTGATAGTATTTTGATTTCAACAATATTAGGAACTATTTTAGTTGGTTATTATTCAAACTATAATATGATAATTTTATCAGTTTCTGGTTTATGTGGATTAGTATTTACTTCTTTACAATCAAGTATTGGAAATTATAATGTTAAAAGTAATAAAACAGGCAAATATTCATTATATAAAACACTAAACTTTGCATCATTCATTATATATGGTTTTTTTTCTATAATGTTTTTAATTCTATTTCAAGATTTTATAAAATTATGGATAGGAAGCAGATATATTTTGACTAATGATATATTAGTTGTGTTAGTCTTAAATTTTTATGTATGTGGAATATTATATCCAAATTGGTGTTTTAGATTTACTACGAATTTATTTCATGATGCCAAGTATGCTATGTTAATATGCTCAATTTTAAATATAATATTATCTATTATATTAGGAATTAAATTTGGGTTATTTGGTATTCTTTTAGCAACAGTGATTTCAAGATTATGTACAACTTTTTGGTATGAGCCTTATGTATTATATAAAAAAATTTTTAAAGAAAAAGTTAGAAAATATTTTTTACATCAACTTTTCTATGTAACTTTATTAACTTTAATATATATATTTATTAAACAAATATGTGATATAATAATTATTAGAAGTGCTTTATTAGGTTTGATTTTAAAAGCTTTATGTAGTAGTATAATATTTATACTTATTTGCTTTATTATTTTTAGAAAAACTGATGAATTTATTTTCTTAAAAGAAAGAATTATTAAATTTATAAAAGTAAGAAAATAGTATATATCTTTTAATTGTAAAAGGAGTAGTAATATGAAAAAACAGCAGAAAAAAATTTTGTTTTTAATTCATACACTTGGTGGAGGAGGAGCAGAAAAAGTCTTAGTTAATTTAGTAAATAATATGGATTATAAAAAATATGATATTACTGTAATGACTTTATTAGATGTTGGAGAATTAAGATATAATTTAAACAAGGAAGTAAAATATAAAACTACTATTAAATTAAGAAAAAATAAAAAAGTTAAAACAAAAGATAAATCTGGTTCACTTTTGAATAAATCCAATAAATTTATAATATTAATTGCAAAGATGTATGCTTTAATGTGGAAATGTATGCCAACTAAACTTTTATATAAAATATTTGTTAAGGAAAAATATGATTATGAAATTTCATTTTTAGAGGGAATTAGTGCTAAATTTATATCTTCTTCATCTAACAAAGATTCTAAAAAGTATGCATGGATTCATGTAGATTTAATTAATCAAACTAAATCTTCTAATGTATTTAAAAATATAAAAGATGAAATAAAATGTTATAATAAATTTGATAATATTATTTGTGTTTCAAAAGTTGTAAAGGAACAATTTATTAAAAAATATAATATAGATGAAGATAAAGTTTTAGTTAAATATAATTCAATAGATAAAAATGAAATAATATCAAAAAGCAAAGAAAAATGTAGCTATGTAAAAGATAACAAATCAATATTATTGTGTAGTATTGGCAGATTAAATGGTCAAAAAGCATATGATAGATTACTTAGAGTGTTCAAAAAACTATTAGATGATAAATTTAAAATTAAATTGATAATTATAGGTGAAGGTACTAGCAAAGATGAGTTAGAAAACTATATTAAAGAAAATGATATGGGCAATTATGTTAAGCTTTTAGGATTTAAGAGTAACCCATATAAATATTTAAAACAAAGTGACCTATTTGTTTGCTCATCTAAAGCAGAAGGTTTTAGTACAGTGGTAACAGAATCAATTATTCTTGGAATTCCTGTAGTAACTACTGATTGTTCTGGTATGAAAGAAATGCTTGGTGAAAATAATGAGTATGGTATTGTAACAGAAAATGATGAAGAATCATTATATGAAGGAATTAAAAAGTTATTAAGTAATAAAGAATTATTTGAATATTATAAAAAACAAGTAAAGAAAAGAGCAAATTTTTTTGATTTAAAAAATAGTGTTAAAGAAGTAGAAAGGTTATTTAGTGATTAAAAATGATAAAAAGATTATTTAATATATACTTTTTCTTATTTATATTTTTAATGATTAATAGAGAATTCACTCCATTTGGTTTTGATTTTAGAATTCTTACAATGATTTTAGGAATATACCTTTTGTATGATGCAATAAGAAAAAAAAGAAAATTAGTTATTGATGAAAATAGTAAAATTATAATTTGTTTTTTTGCACTTGCTTTTTTGAGTAACTTTAGTTGGCTATTTAATTTAGATATTATAAATTTAAAATCATTTTTTATAATTTTTATATCATATGTTTTAAACTTTCTATCTCTCATACTTTTTTTATTATATTATAAAGAAATAAATATTAAGAGGTATATTAAATACTTATATTTTTCACTTATAATTTTATCTTTAAGCATGGTATATTGCATTATTTTTGGAGATTTAGGTAGTTTTATTTCTTTATCTTCTGGAAGAATAAGTGAAGTATCAAAAAATTTTTTAGGTGGAACATATAGGGTTAGTGGATTTGCTCAAGATCCTAGTTATTCTAGTATTTTTCTTATGTTAGGGATAATTACTGCAATTTTTCAATATAAAAAAAATAAAGATAAAAAATATTTTATACCAATTTTTATATTTTCATTTTTATACTTATTTTCAGCATCAAGAATAGTACTAATTGCATTTATTGTTGCAATTATATATTATATTTTAAGTACTAAAACAAGGATGAATTTTAATAAATTTTTCATTTGTTCTATTATACTTATACCAATAATATTAATTTTTTATGAAATACCAATTTTTGATAACATTTTGATTATAAAGCAAAAATTCCAATATTGGTCTTTTGCTAGAGATTTATTTTTAAAAAATCCACTTTTTGGTAGTGGCTTTACTTCTTTTAGAGCATATTTTAAAATTTCAGAAATTTTTGGATGTAATAGTACAATATTTCAAGTTCTTTCAGAAAATGGAATTATTAGTTTGATTTTATTTGGATTAATACTAATCAATAATTTAAATAAAAAAAATGATTATTTATCAATTTTAACAATTCTTTATAGTATATATATGATAAATACTGACACTTTGTATCAAATGTATTCAATATTTTTTATAGGTATACTTCCAATCTTGATTATTAGATGTAAAGATAAAAAAGTAATAAAAGAAGAAAAGAATGACAATGCAATAATTTTTTTAACAAATTCATTATGTAATGGTGGTGCAGAAAGAGTAGTTGTAAATATGGCAAATGAATATGCAAGAAATTTTAAGGTATTCATAATTACACTATATAATCAACAAACTTATGAATTAAATGATAATGTTAAAGTAATAAATTTATATAATAAAAAGTTAAATTCAAAAGAAAAAATTTTTAAATTGTTTGAAATAGTTTATAAAGTTGATAAAGCAATAGATAATATAGTAGAAAAATATAATGTTAAATTGATAACTTCGCATTTAATTTATTCAAATTTAATTGCTAGACTTTCTTGTTATAAAGAACACATTATTCATGTAATTCATGTTTCTTATAAGCTTTATAAAACTAAATTTCAAAAATTATTTGATTTATTTATTTTTTGGATTTATTATAATGTACCAGTTGTAACTGTATCAAAAGGATGTGAAAAAGAATTATTAAATTTTTACAAAGTAAAAACAAATAAAATGACAACTATATATAATCCAATAAATTTAAATGAAATTAAACAATTAGCAAACGAAAAAGTGAAAGTTAAAAAACCATATATTTTATTTGTTGGAAGATTAGATGTTCCAAAAAGGCCTGAATTAATGATAGAAATTTTTTATAAAGGAAATTTTTATAAAAATTATAATTTATATTTATTGGGAGTTGGGCCATTTGAAAATAAGTTAAAAAAATTAATAAAGAAATATAAAATAGAAGATAATGTAATATTAGCAGGTTGGCAAAATAATGTATATTCATATATGAAAAATGCGGAATTGTTAGTTAGTTGTTCAATAAGTGAATCATTTTCAATGGTTTTAGTTGAAGCACTTGCATGTGAGTGTAAGGCAGTATCTTTTGATATTGATTATGGCCCTAGTGAAATTCTAACTGGTAATTTGAAAAAATATTTAGCAAAAAATAATGATTTAGATGATTTAATAAAGATAATGAAAGATGCATTAAATTCATATCCTAAAAATTTAGAAAAGAAAATTGAATGTTTTAATGTAGAAAAAATAGATAAAGAATACTTAGAAATTTCTAATAAATGGAAATTAAATTTATAATTTTTATGAATTATTATTTATAAATAGCAACTAATTTGATTAAAAGATTATTAAAAATTATAAAATATATGATGAATAACACTAAAAGCCATTATATTTGGCTTAAAAAGTTGTAATTTTAAAAAATAAAAGTTGCTACAATCAAAGTAGTATGCTATAATTAATATGCTCAAAAAAGGAGTTTAAAAGTATGAAAAGAAAAGTTACAAAAAAGAAATTCAAAAAATTTTTATTATTAAGCTTAATATTTTTCTTGCTATTATTATTGAGTTTAATACTATTTAGTGGTGTATTGTTAAAAACAAATATATTACCAAATAAATATTTAATTTTATACTTTGTTATTATAAGTATATTATTTTTAATTTTAGAATTGCTATCTTTTAAAGTTAAAAATAAAGTAGTAAAAGTTATATCTTATATATTTAGTTTTGTAATCTCAATAATTTTTATAGTTGGTTATGTATATCTTAAAAATACTAATGATTTTTTAGGTAATATCCAAGAAAAAGAAGAAAAATTAATATATAATGTTATTGTTTTAAAAGATTCAAATTATACTAAAATAGAGGACCTTAAAAATAAAAAAATAGAGTATATATTAGATGAGTATGAAAAAGATATTGAAAGTAACTTAAATAAGAAATTAGAATATGATGAAATAGTTACAGACAATATGGGAGAATTAACAAGTCAACTATTAGAGAAAAAGGTAGAGGCATTATGTGTTGAAACTAGTTATTATGCTATGTTACAAGAAGAAGTAGAAAACTTTAAAGATAAAACTAAAACAATATATGAATTTGAAGTGATATTAAAAAAAGATAAAGAAGAAAATGACACTTTTGAAAATAAACCATTTATTATGTATATTAGTGGAATTGATCAATATGGAAAATTAAAAACAGCAAGGGGTAGAAGTGATGTAAATCAATTAGCTATTGTAAACCCATTAACACACAAAATACTTTTAGTTAACACTCCAAGAGATTATTATGTACAACTTGCTGGTACTACTGGTGTTAAAGATAAACTTACTCATGCTGGAATGTATGGAATTGATAAAAGTGTAAAAACTTTAGAAAATTTTTATGATATAGATATTAATTATTATTTAAAAGTAAATTTTGATACAGTTATAAAAGTTGTTGATGCAGTAGGTGGAATAGATGTAGAATCTGATAAAGCTTTCACTCCAACAGCTGATCCAAGTGTACATATTAAAAAAGGGAAAAATCATTTAAATGGAAAAGCAGCATTAGCTTTTGCAAGAGAAAGAAAAGCATTTTTAACAGGTGATAGAGTAAGAGGAGAAAATCAACAAAAAGTTATTAGTGCAATTATTAGTAAAGTTACAAGTTCTAAAGTATTAATAAGTAAATATAATAGTATTTTAGAATCATTAGAAGGTTCTTTTCAAACTAATATGTCAACAAATACAATAACTTCATTTATAAAACAACAAATAAATGAAATGTCAGGTTGGAGTATAGAAACATATTCAGTAAGTGGGTCTGATAGTCATAATTATACATATAGTTTAGGTTCAAATAGATTATTATATGTAATGATACCAGATACAAAAATGGTTAATACTGCTAAAGAAAAAATGAAAACAATTTTAAATGAAAAATAATAAATTGAATGATAAAAAATTCATTCAATTTTTTTATTTGTTTTATGTTAAAAATTAGTTAAGTTTAGATAAAAAACGCAAATTTTTAGACTAAATGCAGTTTTATAACTAATGATTTAATTTATTAGACTTATTTCAGTTTATTAGTTCTAAACGGAAATAAGTCTTTAAATTTTTAAGTAATAAATTATAAATTTTTGTATGCTAAAATAACAGAGTTATCTCCGTTTTTTAAACTTATTTCATTTTTTTGCATACTATTAGAATATCAAAACATTAATAAATTCATTTATGTATTGATAACAAATAAAGATAAACTTTATTTGTACTATCTATTATAATAAATGATATGTTTAAATCAAGGGTATATAAACTAATTTCATTCGCCCTTGATTTAAATATATCATTACACTATAATCAGACTTATTTCTGCTTTTTTATTAAAACCGGAATTCCAAATAAAAATTAACGAGTTTAGATAAAAAACGATTTATGCCTGTTAAACCTTTTTTAAAATGTCACCAATAGATTTTTTTAAAATGTCACTATCATTTATCAACACACAGATATTTAT
>CANQYS010000038.1 GCA_947628115.1 uncultured Clostridia bacterium
AATAACTGATGATGGAATTCCATTTACACCTCTGATGTTTGAACCTATTTTAGATATACCACCGCAAACAGCTCCACCTTCAATGTTCATCCATAATTTATAAACGCCATCTCTATATGTTACTTTATATTTTGAAAATACTCCTTCGTATTTTTCATCCCACATATCGTAATTATCTGGATTGTGGAATTCAGGTCTTGCATAATCTGGCCATATATATTTCATATAAGGGTGTGGTGTCAAATATGTATCTTCTTTACCTGGGTTTTCGTCTATTCTTCTTTGAGTATATTCATTAAGCCAGAAGATTGATTCATCATCGATTATGTTATTTAATACATAACGCATTTCTTCAACTTCTAGGCTTTCAAATAATGCTGTGTTGTCTTTCTTTATAGAACCATCTTCATTTTTGCAAACTACGAAAGCTCCACTTTTATGTAGTTCTTTAAATATTTCATAACGTCCTACTGCTGTTGATTGATTTTCTGGACTAGTTGTGTCCATCCATAAAGCAACTTGTGCAGAGTGTGTTAATGAAAGTGTTATCATCATTTTTCTATATAATTCACCATAAACCATTCCGTTTGGTGTTAATTCTTTATTATCTAAGTCTGATTTATATTTTTGGTATACACTATCTAATGCTTGCATTGAAGAAATATAGTTACCATCTGGTTCTCCACCAAATACATATAATCTCATATTAGTTAAGTTTGTCATTAACCATCTTACAGTATCCTTATAGTCTTCGTCACAATTTACAAAGTTTACTAAAATATCATAATCAAAGTTTTTAACAAACTCTCTTTGTAATAAAGTAAGTTCATATTCGTCTGTATTTGTTTTTCCAGCTTGTTCATATGCTTTTAATTTAGAGTCATATTCTTCTAATTTTTTTATAAAATCTACTGGTTCTGATGAGTCATTATCAACGTAACCATTTTTCATTAATTTTGCATCTGCAAAAATAGCCTCATCATACCATTCAGCCCACCAGTTAGGTGAGTTACTATCTGTAACTAATTTTAAGTATCTTGCTCCTTCTAATTCTACTTTTATAGATTCTGCATTAGACCATCCATAAAATGTTGTAGCTGATACATATTTTTCTGTCCAAGTTTGGCCATCATTAGAAGTATAAACTTTAAATTTTACTCCTGTATTGAAGTAGTCACTTTGCTCACTAATGTCTACTCCTATATATGAAGTAAAATAGTCATAGTCATATCCATTTAAGTCATATACAACTTCTGATGAAGCCCATGCTGTTATACCTTTAATAAAAACTTTAGATTCATCATTTACTTTTAAAGTTATAAATTTATCACTATCGTTTTTATCCTTTTTTAATAAGTGTCCACCAGCTATTTTAGTCATACTGTCAACATTAGCTATATCAGATAAGTAAAGTTTTCCATCTGTTGCTGCCATAACTTTATTAGTTTTAATTCCTGTTAAGATTAACGCAAGTAAAAGGCAAAATAAAATTTTAAAGCAAAATTTAAATTTTGTTTTATTTTTCATAAAACCTCCCCTATTCTTTTTATTTAATTTTTTCGTTCTCTTTAATTATAACATAAATTTGCATTATTGTAAACCTATTTTGTGAATTCTTTGTTATATCTCGATTACATATATTTAGTATTTACCTTTATTTTAATTCTTGCGTATTTATACTTATTCTTTCCATTGCTTTAATTGTATTTTCTCTAGTTCCAAATGCTGTTAGTCTAAAGTATCCCTCTCCTGATGGTCCAAATCCAACTCCAGGAGTTCCAACTATCTGTTTTTTTTCTAATAGTTTGTCAAAGAATTCCCATGATGTTAAGCCTTCTGGAACTTTTAACCATATATAAGGTGCATTTATACCTCCATATACTACAAAGCCTGATTTTTTAAGACCTTCTCTAATAATTTTAGCATTTTCCATATAATAATCTATATTTTCTTTTATCTCTCTTTGTCCGCTTTCAGAGTAAACACTTTCTGCTGCTCTTTGTGTTATATATGATACTCCATTAAATTTAGTAGACATTCTTCTATTCCATAATTTATTTAATAGTACATATTCTCCACTACTCGTTTTTGCTTTAAGCTCTTTTGGAACAACTGTATATGCACATCTTATTCCAGTAAATCCTGCTGTTTTAGAAAAACTTCTAAATTCTATTGCTACTTCTTTTGCTCCACTTATTTCATATATGCTATGTGGAATATTTGCTTCAGTTATATACCTTTCATAAGCAGAATCGAATAATATTAATGCTTCATTATCTTTGGCATAATCTACCCATCTCTTTAACTCTTCTTTATTAAGAACTGTTCCTGTTGGATTATTAGGTAAACAAAGATATATTATATTTACTTTTTCTTTTGGAAGTTCTGGTACAAAATTGTTCTCAGCTTTTATTGGTACATACACTATATTATCATATGTTCCTTTTTCTTTATTAAAATTACCTGCTGTTCCTATCATTACGTTTGTATCTAAATATACTGGATATACAGGATCTGTTATTGCAACTTTGTTTTCATTTCCTAATATATCTAATATATTTGCAACATCACATTTTGCTCCGTCTGATACAAATATTTCATCTTCCTCTATATTTATACCTCTTGCCTTATAATCGCACTTAGATATTTTTTCTCTTAAAAAGCTATATCCTTGTTCAGGTCCATATCCTCTAAATGTATCTTTATTTTTCATTTCATCTACTGCTTTATGCATCGCCTCTATTATACTTGGTGATATTGGTCTTGTTACATCTCCAATTCCCATTTTTATTATTTCTTTATCTGGGTTTTTGCTTTTATATTCCTCTAGTTTCTTGGCTATTGTTGAAAACAAGTAGTTATCTTGTAATTTTAAATAATTTTCATTTATTTTATACATAATTTATTTTTCCTTTCATATATTAATTTTTCCTTCAAATACAGTCACTGCTGGACCTGTCATAAAAATATGATTTGTTGCTTTATCCCATTCGATTTCTAATGTTCCTCCTAATAATTCAACATTTACTCTATTTTCAGTAAATCCATTTATAATACAAGCAACAGTAACTGCACAAGCTCCCGTACCACATGCAAGCGTTTCTCCTGCTCCTCTTTCCCAAACTCTCATTTTTATATGACTTTTATCTAATATTTCTATAAACTCTATATTAGCCCTTTTAGGAAAGTGTTTATCATTTTCTAATATAGGTCCATACTTTTCTATATCAAATTCTTTTGTATTTTTTACTATTGTTATTGCATGTGGATTTCCCATTGAAACACATGTGAAATTAAATTCTTTATCAACTGCTTTAATTTTTAATTCTTTTACTGGTTCCTTATCAAAAATAACTGGAATATCTTCTGGTTTAAGGATTGGTTCTCCCATATCTACCCTTACTGTTTGAACTAAATTATCTTTGACATTTAGATTTAATGTTTTTATTCCTGCTAATGTTTCAACTTTAATAATCTTATTTTTTGTTAATCCTTTATCATAAACATATTTGCCTACGCATCTTATTCCATTACCGCACATTTCTGCTTCGCTTCCATCATAATTAAACATTCTCATTTTAAAATCAGCAATATCGCTTTTGCATATTAAAATTATTCCATCAGAGCCTATTCCAAAATGACGATTACTCATAAATTTAGCTACTTCTGATATATTTCCTAAGTCTACTTCTTTAGAATAGCAATCTATATACACATAATCGTTTCCTATTCCATGCATTTTTGTAAAATTAATCATCTTTATCACCTTTAATTATTAAATTATATAAAGCTATTTACTTTATACATTTTAATTCTATCATACTTTTTTATTTTTGCAACTCTTACATTTTTATTCATCCTTTTTCTCTACATTCTTTGGTATATCTAAATAATCTAATACTTCTTTAAAAACTTTTCCTGCTACTGGCGCTGCAACGCCACCTCCTTGTGTTATGCTCCGTTTATTGCAGTTAATGTTTTAAAAAATAAATTTAACTTTTTTAGCTAAATTTCAATGGTTTTAAAAATTAAAAGTAATCTCAATTCTATTTTTAGAATATACTTCTATTTTGTTTATAATTTCTTTTAAGAAATCATTATTTATACATTTTCCTTTTTTGTACTCTAATATTATATTCTTCATTTTCTTTTCATCTCTCTTGTTTGTATTATTTTGTTCTAACTCTTGTATTAGATTTTCAAACTTTATAATTTCTTCTTTTGCTCTTGAATATTCAGTTTTAAATTCTTCTACTGTTATATATTCTTCACATTTCTTCCTATATAAAACACTCTTCTTTCGTTCTATTTTTTTTATTTCATTTTTGTACTCATTTATTTTTTTCATATTTTCATCATTTTCTTTATAGTAATCAATTAGTCTATTGGTCGTTTTATCTATTTCTATTAAATCTAGTCTTTTTATAACTTCTGTTTTTACAATTTCATTTAAGTCTTTTTCTCTTATATAAGTTTTATTTTTACATTTCTTTTTATATAGAAGACTACAATTAAATCCTGCTACTTCATATAAAAATCTTTGTTTATTCTTTGATCTATAAACTTTATATTGCATTTTTCTTTTGCAATTTCCACAATACAGTAAATCCCTTAACAAATATTTGTGCTTTACACTTTCTATACCTCTTTTTCTTTGCTTTATTTCTTGTACTTTATCATATTTTTCTTTTTCGATTATTGGCTCGTGTGTGTGTTCACTTATAACCCATGTATCCTTTCTTTTGTTGTGCTTACAAATTTTAGTCATATAATTTGTTTCATATTTGTTCATTACTGTATTTCCAATATAAAATGGATTCGTTAGTATTGCATTTACTTGCTCTGCATTCCATTTTCTAGTCCAATTTTTCATTTTCATATATCTGCTAGGATTTTTTATCTTTTTGCTGTTTAAATATTCTGCTATTTGAGTACCTGTTTTTCCCCCAATATACATATCATAAATTTTTCTTATATTATCTGCTACTTCTTCATCTATGATTATTTTGTGCTTATCATTTTCTTCTTTTTTATAGCCGTATGGAGTGCCGTTCTCAACAAACTGTCCTTTTTCTTTCATTGCTCTTTTATTTGCTCTTATTTTTTTTGATATATCTGTAATATAATACTGATTTGCGATTCCACGAAGCATTATAGTATCATCAATTTCATATCTATTTCCACTATCTATAAATTCTGTTACTGAAATAAACCTTATATCATTATCTGGAAAAAAGATTTCTGTGTACCAACCTATTTTATTTTTATCACGAGTTAATCTACTTATATCTTTTACTATGACCATATTGATAAAACCTCTTGTTATATCTATCATCATTCTATTTAGTGCTGGTCTTGAATCTAATATTCCAGAATAGCCATTATCTACATATTCTTTAATTATCTTATATCCATTTTTAATAGCATAATTTGTTGTTATTTCTCTTTGTGCTTCTATACTATTATTTTCTTCTTCGTGTTCTTTTGATAATCTTAAATATATTCCTGCTCTATATTCTTTCATATTAAGTCAACCGCCTTAAAAATATCATATTTATAATATATGTATATTTGATTATATTTATCTATTTTAATATTATCTACTATTTCTGATATAATTTCTTTTTTTGGCTTTTCCATATTCAAAACTTTATCTACTATCTCATTTACATTATCTTCCGTTATACTTTTTTTATCATTCTCTTCTTTATCTAATATTTCCAACTCTTTTTTTATTCTATTTTTTTCACTCAGTTTCTCTTTGTAATAATTTTTATAATCTCCTTCATCCAGTAATTCTTGTTTATAATCTAAATAAAGTGTCCTTACTTCTTCTTCCACTTTCTTTAATTCTTTATTCAATAATTCTTTATTTTTATTAACACTATTAATTAAAATTTCATTTTGTTGTTTTAATATAAGTTTTTTTAATTTTTTTCTATTTAATATTCTTATCGCTTTTTTTAGATTATTACAAATTATTTCATTAAATATTTCTTCATCTAATCCCCTGCTTCCCCTAATACACTCTTTTCCTCTATATCTTTTTAATCCATTTAAGCAACATATTTTTTTAGACTTCAATTCTTGAGGATTGTTTCTTTTATATTCAACTTTTAATGTCATTTTTGCTCCACATTCTTTACATTTTACTAAACCATTTAATTCCCATACATGTTTCTTTCTTTTAATCGTTCTATTTATACTTCTAACTCTTTGAACTTTACCAAAAAGTTCTTCATTTATAATTGCTTCGTGAGTATTATAAACAATTTTCCATTCTTCTGGAGGTATATATTTTCTTTTTTTGGATTTGTAGCTTAAATTTATTCTTTTTCCATACTCTGTATGTCCTAAATACACTTTATTATATAACATTCTTCTTATCATTTCTTCTCGCCATTTATACCTTATTTCTCCATTATTACTACTATTATTAGGACTTGGTATGTTATCATTTTGTAATTCTTTTATTATTTCTACAATGCTTTTTCCTTTACTATATTCTTTATATATTCTTTTTACTATTCTTGCTTCTTGTCTATTTATTACAAGTTTATGCTTGTCTTCTTTTGATTTTTTATAACCATATGGTGCTATTGCTCCCATAAACATTCCTTTTTCTTTTCTTGCCCATATACTAGATTTGATTTTTCTTGAAATATCTTTACTATACCAGTCATTTATAAGAGTCTTAAACTGGATCATATCATTATTTGAATTTTTAGTTCCTGTATCTACATTATCTAATACAGATATATATCTTATATTTCTTTCCAAAAAATACAATTCAATCAAGTAATTTGCTTCAAAACTATTTCTTGAAAGTCTTGATAAATCTTTTGTAATAATGCAATTTATAATACCTTTTTCCAAATCTTTTATCATTCTTTGAAAGTCTGGTCTATTTGTATTAAGCCCTGTATATCCATCATCTATATAATAATCTACTATAAAAAACTCTTTTCCTAATTCTTTTACTTTTTTTTCAATTATATTTTTTTGACTTACTATACTATCACTTACATCTTTATCACCATCTTCTTGCGATAGCCTTAAATATGCTGCAACTTTATATTTTTCATTCATAATTTAGCACCTCTTTTTGAGGCGTATATATTAGTAAAAAGTCTTATATTTATTAGTGTTTAATTACAAATGTGTAATTTTTAATTTATTTGTGAAATTACATATTTGCATATTACATCATATAATTTATCTATATTCTGTGCATTATTGGTACATTTTGTTATTACAGTATATTTTTTATTATCTATTTCATAAGTTGTTACATTTTGTTGCTTTTTTTCATCTTGTATCATATATATACCTCCTAATTTCTCTTAAAAATTATTAACATTAACTTGAATTTATGACTAATTTTTCACTTTAAAAGAAAATTAATCTAAAATAAAGTTACTTTCTAAAATGATACAAAAATAATAGACTATTCGTAACATAAAATGAATAATCTATTATTTTTTATATATTCCAATAATAATCAATTTTACCATTAAATTTTTCTGTAAAATTATTTCCTATTTCAATAATTCTAGATTTATCTTTAAATTTATTTTTTATCTTTTCAATATTTATTTCCTTAAATTGTTCATGCATAACACTTAGTATAATTAAATCAACATCTTTTACTTCATCAAATTTAGCAAAATTAAATAGATTTTTATTTCTTTCTTCAACTTCTTTGCTATCAACAACAATAACATCATTTAGTTTATTTAAACTTAATTTATTTGCAACTTCTATGATTTTACTATTTCTAGTATCAGTAGTATCTTTTTTATAGGTTATTCCTAAAATAAGTATTTTTCTAATTTCTTTTATTTCTTCTAGTAACTCTTCAGTTTTAAGAATTATTAAATTAGTCATATTTTCATTTATTTTTCTAGCAGTTTTTACTATATCACTATTCAATTTTAATTGTTCAGCTAAATAAATATAATAATATGGATCTACGCCTATGCAATGTCCTCCTACCAACCCCGGATAGCATTTGTAGAAATTCCATTTTGTAGATGCTCCTTTAATTACCTCATAAATATCAATATTTTCTTTTTTACAGATAAAACTAAATTCATTCATTAAAGCAATATTTAAATCTCTTTGAGTATT
>CANQYS010000039.1 GCA_947628115.1 uncultured Clostridia bacterium
TAAATAATATAATTTAATAATTTTAGTTGTTATCAATCGGAAGGAAATCCGATTTACACAACATTTTCGATAGTCCCAGAAACTGCTAATATTAGTTTTACACTATATATTAGCAGTTCCTTTTGGTCAGTCATGTAAATACATTAATGAAAGGATATAAAGTAGTAGTTTCTCGAATTTATTCTTTGTCTAATACCAGCTTTCCATTTTCATCGAAAATTACTCCTCGAACATCAACCATCATATGAGGTCTTTTAAATGTGCTTAAATCTTTCCTGTCAATAGGAAATCCTCGATAAACCCAACAAGGATTACCACGATCTGTCATTACTTCTCTTTCGATAGGCAGGCTATCAAGCCAATCTATCTCTTTGTGTTCTTCACACCATTTAGTATGACCACGCATACAACAAAATCCCATATGAGGTACAATCTGTTCGTATTTATCGATGAAAGCGTCAAAGTCTGCTTTGGTTTTAAATCTTCCTTTATATAGTAAAACTTTAAGATATAAATTAGATTTAAAATCCTTTTGATTCGGAATAAAGTCCTGATTTTCGGGATAAACGGAAATATTGATTGTATCACAGATTCCGTCCAGAGCCTTGATAATTTCTGGTTTCGTGTAGTTAGTAGTAATTACAGTGAAAAACCCCATGTCTTTGCACATCCGTGCAATTTCAATAACATTAGGATGCAAAGTTGGTTCTCCTCCACCAATAAGAACAGTTGTAATTCCTCTTTCTTTTGCATTGATTAAGGAATCTTCAACCTCTTCAAGTGTCATAAAACCATGAGTTTTTTTGTTCTCTGAATCTCTACAGAATACACAATTTAAATTGCATTCATGAGTAACCCAAAGAGTTAAGTTTTTATCGGTTCTAGTTTCAGGTGTCCACATAAAGTTATCCTCCTTGTTAATTATAATTAATACTTGTGAAACTACTCCAATAATCCTTTCAAATTCTGACTATTCTTGAACTAAAGCAACTCTGCCAGTCCACATCAATACTTTCTTAACCATCGATATATGAAAGCATTTCCTCATTATTATACCAAAAACTTGCAATAATGTCAATTTTATGTTAATATAAATATGTGTCAATTATAGGAGGTAATTGATTTCCATTATGCACTGCAATATGGAACAGTGTAAAAGCAAATTTTTCAAAAACTGAAAGGAGTATTACTACTATGGCATTGAAATTTTTAGGTAGAGGCTCTGGCTTTGCCGATGAGCATACATCTGCCTACTTTTCCGCTGAAAACAAAGAGATGGTCATAATTGACTGCCCTGTTTCAACTTTTCAGAAGTTGAAGCACATTGACTTATCGGATTATGAGAAATTTTATGTTCTTATAACCCACACACATGGCGATCATATTGGTGGACTTGGCTTGTTTGTTCAGTATGCATTTTTTGTACTGCATAAGCCTGTTATCGTGGTCGCTCCCTCTACAGCTGTCGCTGAAGATATTGCAACTGTTTTCGCTATTGAAGGAAATGAACCTTCTTGGTGCGAACTTGTAAATGTGGCTAATGTAGAAGAAAAAGCGTGGTTCGGCGACTGTGTTCTTACAGAGCATTCTCCACAACTTGCAAATAAGTGCTTTGGCTATCATCTTACTGTTGATGGTACAAATGTCGTGTATACAGGAGATACTTCTACAATAGTTCCTTTCCTGCCCTATTTGGTAGATGGTTCTATTCTCTATGTAGATACTTCTGTATATTATGGCATGATTCATTTGAAGCTTGAAGATGCTTTGGATGATTTTCTTGCACTCAACAGAAGAGGTGTTAAAGTTTATCTGATGCACCTCGATGATGTTGCTGCAGCAGAAAAAATTGTTGCAGATTATCCTGACATCGAAGTCGTAACACTCGCATAAGCACAAGGCAGACTGTCTTAACTGATGGTCTGCCTTGTATCTATTTTATATAAGATTAATTATTACTAAATGGCAAATATTTTATTGCTACTATTCTCTACAAAACTCTTTTTCTAAAAATTTTGCTTGGTCTTCTGTTTGTCTGTCATTTACAACTGCTAATCTTAATAAGGCTCTAATATTTTCCCATTTCATACACTTGGAATAACCTTTTGCAGCTAGTTCTACATAGTCTAAAATTTCTTCAAATATATAATATGGTATACAAAATTCTTTATTTAATTGTTCCATCTAATGTTACTCCCTTTTTTGACATATTTCAGTATAAAAACGTAATAAAGTGTTAACACTTATAAATATAACGTAAAAAAATTATAAAATCAATACATATAAAATAACGAAAGTGGGAATAAATATGTCATTGATTGCACGATTTGATGGAAATATGAATGTAATAGGTAGATTATTAAAAGAATATAGAATGAAAGAAGATTTATCTTATGAAAAACTATCTGCAAAATTAGAGTTAATGGGAATTAGTATTCATAAGCAAAGTTTATATGATATTGAAAATAATAAAAGAACTGTAAAAGATTATGAATTATTTGGTATTGCTTATGTTCTAGGAATAGATGTTAATGATTTATTAAAAGATATACGAAAAAAATTCTAAAAATTGAGTTTAAAATGAATTTTTAAAAATCGTTTGACATATAATAAAAAATATAGTATACTATATTTAACTTAAGTTAAAAAAGTTCGTAGATAGAACCGAGTTAGGTGTGTGGTAGCAATTAGCTCATTTTTTATGTAAAAAAAGAAAGTATAGCATTGTGGTAGAGCTATACTTTCTTTTTTTCGGCTAGCTAAGCCTCATCTTGCTTTTGGTCATTCAATTTACTATTATTGCTAACAGTATCAGTTTCCTGATTTGTTTCTTTTTGCAATAACATTTCAACCAAACGCCAAATCAAATCTGGGTAGTTCATAGATAAAACCCTCCTTTCCGAAAGATTTCCTTTTGAAAAGGAGGGCTTTATTATACTTTATTTCTATTTCAAAAACAATGTTTTTTAGCAATTTATATAATTAATTATCTTGATCTGCTTTATTTTTATTTCTACTTTTATATACATTTGCTTGGTTTCTACATTGACTGCTATCATATTCAGCTTTTGGATTTTTAGCATAAAACACTTTGCCACAATGTTTACATATTTTTAGTGGATTTTGATTACTACAAAGCATAAATCCAAAAGACATATCTAATGCTTGCTTTAAAGAATTAGGTTGCCAACATATCTCTGGAGTATTTCCATACATATTAATTTTATAAGGTATACCAGAAAAATAATAATTATTTATTGTTTCTTTTGCTGCATATTCATCAAAATCATACATATTACTGTTTGATAAATCTATTGCTTTTTTAAATATATTATACATCTTTTTGGCATAATCTATAATCCAATCAATTTTTTCACAATAAAAACTAGAATAAATTAATTGATTATTAAGTGAAGAACTGTTTAACATTTTTTGTAAATCTGAATTTGTTTCTATAACAACTTTACCATTTGTTATTGTATAACTCATCTCCTCATTGGTTGCAAATGGAAAGAATAATTCAAAATAATCTTTCACTTTCATTTTACGATTTTTACTAATAAAATTATTTTCTTTTAATGTAACTTCATCATTTTGCATAAAATCTGGATTAATTGGTGCTTCAACCATAAAACCTAATAGTCCATATTTTTCTGCAAATGTATAGGCACAAGTGAATTTTGCTACATCTGTTTCAAGATCAGTACATATTTTACCCATATTTAATAAGTCAACAAGAGCTAAATCAATTTGACTAAACATATCATATACTTCTCTAATGTTGATTGATTCCTCTGGCTTTGGTACAAGATAGTATTCATCTCCCTTATATTTTCCTTGATAACCACCATATCTCATATATGAATATGGGCTATTGCTTTTAAAATCAAATTCCATAATTTAAATCTCCTTAAATTTTTTCAAAAAATTTTAAGTAATATATTGACATATTACAATTATTACTTTATAATGATATCAATATGTTAATAGTTGAAATATAATAATATATTACAACAATTATTGTAAAATGTCAAGAGCTACAACTGTATAAAAAATATGTAGACAAAAATTTTACCAAATTATATGAAAGGTTGTGATTAATATAGATAACAAGAACTATATATTAGATAAATATTATAATGAACATGAAAAGCCAACTACTATTGCAAAAAAATTAAAGGTTAATCCATCTTATATCACAAAAATTATAAAAGCAGATACAAGATATATTGAAGAAAAAGAATATAGAAGTCAAATAAGTAAAGAAAATCGCAAAATTGCAAAAAAAGAATGGATTAGAAACAAAAGGCAAAATGAAGCTGATAAACAATTATATGAATTTGTAAAACAACAACATATTGATGCAAGTAAGGAATTATCTTATTCTTCTGAAATAAGTGATTTAGCATATAGAAAATGGAATTCAAGTGCATATCATAGAAATAATAAAGGTAATTTAATTATAGACAAAAAATTAAAAGTTGGCTCAGATGTTCCGAAATCAATAAATATGAATATAAAAATACCAACACAGAAATATAAGAAAAAATATTGTTATAGTATTTAATTAGTCCTATTGATAAATAGGTCTTTTTTATTTTGAGCTTAAAGGAGGTGCTAAATATGACTGATATAAAAGAAACATATACTTTAATATTTACAGACTACCCAGACATTGTTAATCTTATGCAAATGAGAAAAATGTTAGGTGGCATTAGTAATACTCTTGCTTATCGCATGTTAAGAGAAAAGAAAATAAACAGTAAAAAAGTTGGCAGAGAATATAAAATTCCTAAAGTTAATGTTATCAAATATGTGATGACAGAACAGTAGGAATTTTAATTTATAGAAAATTACATTTTCTATAAATTAGATACATTGTGCACAAATTTCTTTTGGAAATTTGGCACGCGAACAAATACGGAGCAATTTTAGTAATCTAAAATGTTGTAATAATAGTTTGCTCCTTTTGTTCTTGTCATGGTATAATACACAAAATATCAATGATAAGTTAAATATAAACTGTTACAACGGAAAGGAGTAAAATGATAACAGGTAGCTTACAAAAAAAGAAAGGTCTTTATTATGCAGTTTTAAATTTATATGATGACTATGGAAAGAGAAAACCTAAATGGATTCCTACAGGTTATACAATAAAAGGCAATAAGAAAAAGGCCGAAGAAAAATTAGAACAATTTAAAATTGAATATGAAGAAAAGTCAAAAATAAAATTAAGAGATCCAAATATTTATGATAAATATCAAAATATTCTCTTTTGTGATTATATGGTAGAATGGTTAGAAAAACAAAAAGGAAAAGTTGAACAAACAACTTATATTGGCTATGAACAAGTAATTAAAGGTAGATTATACAAATATTTTAAAGCAAAGGAAATTAAATTAGTAGATTTAAAACCTAAACATATTCAAGATTTCTTTGATTTATTATTTAGTGAAGGACTTTCTGCAAATACTATTAAGCATTACAGAGCTAATATTAGTAAAGCATTAAAAGATGCAGTTATAAATGAAATAATTGATAGCAACCCTGCAACTAAACTAGAAACAATAAAAACAAAAGAATACACAGCAGATTATTACACACAAGATGAATTACTAAATTTAATGAACATTATAAAAACTACACCTATTGAATTGCCAGTAGTTATTGCAGGTGTATATGGGTTAAGGCGTGAAGAAGTCATAGGTATTAAATGGAATGAGATTGATTTTAAAGCAAAAACATTAACAATAAGACATACTGTAGGTCGTGGAAAAATTGATGGTGTTACACAATTCATTTTCAAAGACAGAGCAAAAAGTGATTCTGGTTATAGAACTTTGCCTTTATTTGATTTTATTGCTGATTTATTAAATATCTATAAAGATAAATATACAGAATATAGAAAATTTTATGGTGATACTTATTGCAATGATTATAAAGATTATATTTGTTTAATGGAAAATGGAGAATTAATAAAACCTGGATATGTAACGCAGACCTTTAGTAAAATACTAGAACAAAATAATTTAAGACATATTATATTACATGATTTAAGACATAGTTGTGGTACTTTATTAGTTCAAAATGGTGTTCCAATAAAAGATATACAAATATGGCTAGGTCATTCTAATTTTCAAACTACATTAAGATATGCTCATGCTGATATAGAGAATAAAAGAATTTCTGCAAATGTTATTAGTGATAAACTTGCATTAGATACAAAAAAAGAACAAATTACCGAACTTGCACTTTAGGTAATTTGTCTTACAAAAACATTTCTAACTATTTATAAAAATTCTAATTTTGGAAAAGTGTTAGAACTTTTGTTAGAACTTTGCACTATTTTAAAATTAAAACACCAAGTTCTGATTTCTCGAAACACTTGGTGTTCTAATGGTGCAGATGGCCGGAATCGAACCGGCACGGTTTATTCAACCGCAGGATTTTAAGTCCTGTGCGTCTGCCAGTTCCGCCACATCTGCATTTTCACTGGCAGAACTAATTATACTACCTTTTTATAATAATTGTCAACATTTTTTATAATTTTTTTATAGCTGTGAAGTGAAAATTTGTTACTACTCAGCCATAAATAAGAAATAAGAACAAGAAAATAAAAAAAGAACAGTATAATATCAACAGAATTAACATGTCAAAAGTGAATAGTAAAGAAACTGTAACAGTATAAAAATATAACTGTTACAGATTTTTTTAATTTAATAGTATATAATAATACAAAAGATAAGAAAGAAGGAGATAAACCATTAAAAGAGGAGATCACAATAATCAAATATTTAAACAGTTAGAAGAAGTCATAAAAAAATGTAATGGTTTATCACATAATATAGAATATATAAAAAAGAACATAAAAAAGAAATATTGGAATTAAATGAAGGGTATGAAGAAAATAAAAAGAGCAATTCGAAATACATAAAAAAAGAAGAAAAAGCAATATTAAGCAGACTAAAGAAATATAAAACAAGCCATTTATAGTATGCATATAATTTTAAATTACCATTTGATAATAATTTATCCGAAAGAGATTTAACACCTATAAAAACGAAGAAAAAAATGTCTGGATGTCATAGAAGTTATAAAGGATTAAAAGACTACTGTAATATACGTTCCATCATAAGCACCTGTAAAAAACAAGGTATTGATTATTTTAAAGAACTTGTTAATATAGGAACAGGTAACCCAATTACAATTTGCTAAGTAATTAGGTTACTTTATTGTGCTTTAGGGCTGAGTAATAACGAAAATTTAAATTCCAGTTTTAAAAGAGAAAAAAGGAAGTTAGCCTTATACCAAATATGCATAATTTATATGGACAAATTTTGTTGAATATGATAAAAATATATATAGTAAAGGGGGAAAAATGAAGGAAGAATTTATACAATTATTAAGAGGAATGGATAGAGAAGGAATGGATAAATTAATAGAATTTTTAGAAAATTCTGATTTTTTTGAAGCACCTGCAAGTACTAGATATCATGGAAATTTTAAGGGTGGATTACTTGCACATAGCATGAAAGTATACGAAATTTTAAAAACAAAAACAGAAGATAACGATTCTGTTAAAATTGTTGCATTATTGCATGACATTTGCAAAGTAAATTATTATAAAACTGATTATAGGAATGTAAAAACAAATGGTGCATGGGAACAAGTTCCATATTATACAGTAGAAGATACTATTCCATATGGACATGGAGAAAAATCTGTAATGATGGTTAGTGAGTTTATAAAATTAACACCAGAAGAGAAATATGCTATAAGATGGCATATGGGATTTACTGAACCGAAAGAATTATATGGAACTATTGGACAAGCATATAAAAAATATCCACTTGCATTACTCACACATGAAGCCGATTTAGAGGCTACGTATTTTTATAATATTTAGTTAAGGTTTAAAAAATATTTATCATATATTAACTATAAAACATAATTATAAACATAATTTGTCAATAATTTTTGAAAATTTCACTAAAAAATAGGATTATTTTATTAGCGAAAATTTCACCTATGTATAAACTTGAGTTTGCCCGCTCGCCGCGGAGGCAGGCTCAAGATTTATTTTTTTGTTTTAA
>CANQYS010000040.1 GCA_947628115.1 uncultured Clostridia bacterium
TAAAAAGCAAGATGTTGTAAAACACCTTGTTTCTGTAAATATTTTTATTTTAATTATAAAATTTAATATATGGAAGTTAATAAATTCCACAGGTGTGGATTTAAATCTCCAATTTCCTGCTGGATGGGAACAAGCAAAAGAAATAAAATTTGCTCAAGGATTTAATAAACCAGCTCCTAGAGATTACGTTGGACCTGGTCCATTAACTGCACCTGAATCAATATCAATCTATAACTTCACACTTTCATATAACTTTAGTTTAGTTATTAGCTATCATACTCAAGGAAAAATTATATATTGGCAATTCCAAGATTACACCCCTGAAATCAGCCAAGATATTGTAAGAGCTTTTAGTGAAGTGTCTGGTTATTCACCTGAAGATACACCTTTAAACTCTAGTTTTGCTGGTTATAAAGATTGGTTTATTCAAAATTATTCAAGAACTGGTTTTACAGTCGAAGCTGGTGAAGGTGAAAACCCTTTACCTATTTCTCAATTTGATGAAATCTATCGTGACAACATTGGAATATTAGTTTTAGGAATGGTATTATAAAACAAATCGGAAAGCCAAAGAGAAATGTTAAAGTATAGCTTATATTGAGGCTTTCCTATTATATAAAAATTAACACCTAGTAATGTTTTCACACTATTAGGTGTTAAAATTGATAATATTTTTTTGTTGATACTCTGAATCTTGAAAAAAGTACATATTATTAATTCGCACATCTTTAGCGTCCCAAATATATATTAACAATAAAATCTAATTTCTTGCCCCTCAAAGTAATTCTTCCATTTGTCCAAAATAAAGAAATAATTATCATTTATAATTTTTTGTATTTTCTTTAAATCATTTATAGGTATATTGCTTTTATTGTTAGCAACTATACTTCCTCCACCTTTTGTAAGCCATATCTTTGTTGAATTTCCTGTTGGTTTTCCTTTTGATATATGTATATGAATTGGCTCATTATTTTCATTGGACCAAAAATATACACTATATCCTCATTATTTCAAATATATTAGGCACTTTCGAATCCCCCTTCTCTTGCAATTTCATAAAAATGTGCTGCTCCTTGTTCTACTACCTTTTTAAATAGCTCTATTTCTTCCTGTGTATATTGCCCATCTTTTTCTACAATTTTATAACTTGGCAACTCAAATATTAATGTATCAAATCCATGTTCTGTTGGTCTTTCAAATACAACTCTTATTACCTCTTCTCCATTATCTCTTGTAATAATATCTGATATAACCAATTCTGTTTCATCTGCATATTTGCATAATGTATGCATCATTTTTATCACTCTCCTTAAATTTTGCTCTCTTTCAATCTATTCTTATTATAACATTAAAATCAAAATTTTACTACATTTAGTTGCTATTATTTATATAAAATTTATTTACATAAAACAAATCGGAAAACTTTAATATCAGCTATATTTTAACATTTCTCTTTGTAGACAGAGGGACGGAGCTTTTGTCTGAGGCTTTTCAGGACTTTGTCATATATTATGGGAAGTTTCCCATAAATTAGTTCCATATCCTTTTCTAGATTCTCCTTTTTCCTTAAGACAAAAGCTCCGTCCCCTTGTCTGCACTGTATTGCGAGCTTTTTTTAAAAAATTTATAATTCTACCCTGTAAGTAGGCAGTAACATATAGATATTTTTTCTATATTAGTATATACTAGCACCAACCCTATGTTTTTTAGGGTAAACCCTTGAAGAAAGGGGGGACATTGTACATATGAACAGTTATAGTTTGATATGGTTGCTTTTGCAAGAAATCGAAAGATTGAAAGCAGAAATACAATCATTACAGAACAAACTAGGTAAAGAGTAATCTTTATCGGAGCGAGGAGAAAATCGTTACAGAACCTCGCTTTTTTTTTGCAAAAAAAAAGCATGTAGTCGTTACTCTACATACTGGAACATTGCTTACACGAACAGTTAATTCACTTATAAGCTAAATATATTGTAGCATATATTTTATTATATGTCAAATTTTTTTAGTTATACTTATTTCATAGTATGTATCAAGTAAATAGACAAGTATACAAAGGGACGACAAAAGAAGCTGTTGAAAAAGTGCAAATTTTTTGCAAAAATTATGTCTACAAAAATTGAATCCCTATTTTGTTCAAAAATGCCATATAAAGTGGAGATAAATTTATCATTTTATATTAAATTTAAAACATAAATAGGGATAAAAAATTTGCGTTTTTTGTAAAATTTAAAATAATCGACTTTTTCAACAGCCTCAAGCTCTGTCCCCTTGTCTGGCTTTGGCTGGTCTGTTTGTCTGCATTCCGATTTGTTCTTTCTTAAATTAATATTAATTCGCTAGCATTCATAATATTAGTATCTTGAACAATAGCATCACCATCATAATTTTCTCCAGTTAATTTATTATATAATTTAGGTAAAAATTTTGGATTGTAATTATCAATTCCTTTTATTATTAAAATAATAATATTATTAATCTTTTTATTAACAGGAATCCATAAATCATAACTTTTTTCTAATACTGGAATTGTAATATTCACTAATATCTTATTCATTTTATTCACTACTCTCTTTCATTCCAATTAATTTAATAAAATTAACACTTCCATTTTTCAGATAAAAACCAAAAGTAGAATTACAATTATTTGAATCTTTTAACTCTTTATAATTTACATTAAATAACATTTGTTCTGTAATTCCATTACCAACCCAAATTCCTGAATCTTGTATAATATTATCTCTATACCAATCAGAATAAGCACTTCTTTTAAGCAAACTAGGATTCTCTATTATAATAAAACTTACATTATTATTCTTTACTTTTTTGAAAAATTCATTTAAATCTTTCTCTGATACATTTCCATCTGTAATAAATTTATTAATTCCAATTATAACCGCTAAATAATGTTTCTGGTACCACTGGAATCCTTTTAGCTTTCTCTGTATTAACTTCATTTAATTTTTCAATAACATTTCTTATAGGCAAAGAATTAGAACCTTTTAATTCAACCTTAATAGGAATATTAGCTAGCTTTTGAGTAATAAAATTAAATGAATCACTAATTTCCATAGAATCTAATTTGATTTTTTGTTGATGATTATAAGAATTTACATTTTCAAAAATAATTGCTTCTTTATCAGTTAACTTGATAAAATTTTTACATTCATTAGGTAATTTGTAAAAATCATCTGTAAAACAAACTAAACCTATCCCTATATTATCTTTAATTTTCAAAAAATCTTTAAAAAATTTTAAATCTTCTATTTTTTCATAATTATCAGTAATTATTAAATAATATGGTAAAAATATATTTGATTCATTATTTTCTTTTAATTTTTCTTTTCGTATTTTTATTTGTTCTTCTAAGAAATTAGAAATTTGATTTCTATCAATATAATTATCAGCTAAAAATCTAATACTTTTAGAAATATCCCATATATGTGGTAACATTCTTACAAATTCCCACTCTTTTAAATCATCAACTAAAAAAACAATATTTAAATCTACATAACTATGAAGAGTAATTAATTGTATAATAATATTTTTTATAAATTTCTCTCTATCACAATAATTTTCAAAAATAAATGAAGTTATTATATTTTTATATAATGAAGTATAAATAGGAGCATCATCTATTAATTTAACATTTTCAAATATTCCCTTAAATATATCAACTAACGAATCTTCTTCCATAACAAAGGATTCTTCTGGAAAAGTAATATCCAATTTTAATGGAACTGAACCAATTCCTAATCTAATCGAAAGAAAATCTTCATCTTCTATTCTTCTTTCCCATAATTTATGGCTAGAATTTGATATTAATTGAACACATTCTTCTGCTGAAATATAATTTTGGTATAAAATTTTTCTTTGACTTTCTTTAATATTATTAATATTAATTTGCTTTTTATTTAAATAATCAATATATTTTTCCTGACGCTTTCTTTCATATCTTTCTTTAGCTTTTTTATCATACCTAGCATTCAAAATTGGAAATAAAATCATACCAATTAAACTAACAATAGGAAAAGAAAACGCAGTTAAATTTTCTGCAAATGTTTTTTTTCCTTTTATCACACCATCTATAGCAGAATATAAAGTAACAAAAGATACTAAACCAAATACCATCGAAGGTCCTAATGTCAATATTAATGGCTTTTGATTATTTTGTTGAATTGAAGGTGGAGGATCAATTTTTAGCTTTTCTACTTCAATTAAATTAGTAATTCTTGGAGATCTTGAAAAATAATTTTTAACTTCTTTTACCTTTACATTATTATTTATATTATTAATATGTTCTAATTCTAATTCTATTTTATTTGATTTTATTAATTCAAAAACATCACCATTTAAATTAACACTTTTCTGTGGATTATTAATAAAAAGATATTTATCAATTAATATTATTTTCAAACCCATAATAAAAATAATATCTCCATTTTCTACTAAATATCTATTATGACCAATTTGACATCCATTTTTAAAAGTTCCTATTTTTGAATCGTAATTTTCAATATACCAATTTTCTCTTTCTTTTATTAACTTTGCATGTAATTTAGATACTAACAAATTTCTATATATAATATCATTATAAGAATCACTACCTATTGTTATTTCATTAGTATTCTTAATTTTAAGATGAATTAAATCATTTTCATTATCAGGTAAACAACATAATAAAAATATATTTTTTATATTTCCTATTACTATGACATATATACCATATTCTTTCAAATTTGCTTTTTCAACTATACTATCATTTGAAGGAATTACTTGTATATTTTTTTCTATTTGTATAAATTTAGGATTAATGATTTTAGCATACTTATTACTTATAGCTTGCCATACATTATTATTTGCTTTAATTTGAATCAAGTCTACATTTTTTAATGTATCACTAATCCAATATTCGCCTGAAATATCAGAAGGTAAATCTGTTTTATATATATTATTTCTTCCAATAAGTAGAACTTGCAATTCCTCTTCTCCTTTGTTTAGTATAATTTTTTACATTATATATAACCTTTACCATAAAATCAATACATTTTTTACCAATATTTTACACAGCAAAATTTTCATTGTTATTCAAATTTTGTATTACTGGCTGCAAATTGTAACTATCAAAATCATTTTCTACTTTCTTAAATATAAAAAATAGTATAACTCGAATGAATGGATTACAACACCTTTATTAATGAAATTCTTAGAAATTTTATCTAAAGCTTATGTAAACAATTTGAATGTATTTGGATATCCAGCAAAATACTTATTTGAAAATACATCATTATACATTGTTCCAGTGGTAAATCCAAATGGAGTTAATCTCGTTACTGGCGTTTATCCTCAAGATTCACAAATTATAAAAAATACAAAAGCAATTGCTAATGGTTTTCCTGATATTCCATATCCGAATGGTTGGAAAGCAAATATTTTAGGAACTGATTTAAATCTCCAATTCCCTGCTGGATGGGAGCAAGCCAAAGAAATAAAATTTGCTCAAGGTTTTAATAAACCAGCTCCTAGAGATTATGTGGGTTCAGGTCCACTTACCGCACCAGAAGCTATATCTGTTTATAATTTTACTCTTTCTTACAACTTTAGATTAGCTATACTTACCACACTCAAGGAAAAGTTATTTATTGGCAATTCCAAGATTATACCCCAGAAATTAGTCAAGATATAGTAAGAGCATTTAGTGAAGTATCTGGTTATACACCAGAAGATACGCCTTATAACTCAAGTTTCGCTGGTTATAAAGATTGGTTTATTCAAAATTATTCAAGACCTGGTTTTACAGTCGAAGCTGGAGAAGGTGAAAATCCTTTACCTATTTCTCAATTTGATGAAATCTATCGCGATAATATCGGTATCTTAGTTTTAGGGATGGTTCTATAAATCCATTTTTACTATTACAAATTATAATTTTTCTATTTCTTCTTTGGTTAGCCCTGTAAATTCTATAATTTCTTCAATTGGCTTTCCTGCTTTTCTCATTTTTCTAGCTATTTCTATAGATTTGTTCTTTTCTCCTTTTTCTTCTCCTTGCTTAATCCCTTGCTCCATTCCCTGCTCTCTGGCATATTGCACTTTTAGATTATATAGATTTTTTTCCATTATTTTATCATTTATTGTTTCCCATAATTCTCTATCTCTTAATACTTCTT
>CANQYS010000041.1 GCA_947628115.1 uncultured Clostridia bacterium
TTACTTTTCGCTTATTGTATAATTAGAAATTTACAAATTCCAAGTGAATTACAAAATGTTGTAGCTACTGTTGTAGGCTTCTTTTTAGGAAGTAGAATTAGTGAAAGAGAGGAGAAATAAATATGAAAAATGTAGAATTCATAGATAAATGTATTGAAATAGTAAGAGATTATACAATAGAACATTTTGATAAATCAGAGCCTATACCAAACTTTGATGTTTTTCCTGTGTATGTATATTATGCTTTTAAAAATCATAATGCAATATTAAGTACAACTCTAGATGATGGAATGTTGTTCGAACTGACTTATGATAGTGATAAAAAAGAATTATATTTATATACTTATAAAAAATTTGAAACTAGATGTATTGAAAATTAGGAGGAATAAAATATGAGTAAATATGTTCAAGATAATGAATGGGGTACTAAATACCCTAATTTTAAAAAGAAAGAATTTGAATGTCCATGTTGTCATTCAGTTGGAAAAGGAATAGCAACAACATTGCTAGATACTTTACAAGAATTAAGAACGAAAAAAGGAAAATCCATTGCCATTTCAAGTGGTTATAGATGTTCTAAACAAAACAAAAAAGTAGGAGGGGCTAGTAATTCAGCTCATCTAATCGGTGCAGCAGCCGATTTTTATTTTGAGGATGGAAGTTTAGCAAATCAAAATACAAGAGTTGCTTTAGTAAATGAATTAAAAAATACTAAATACTATCATTGGTGTTACTGTAATGTAAACGGCAATTATCCTAACATGGGAGCAGCAATTCATTTTGATAGTAATATAGTAGATACATCAACTAGAGAAGAAAGAGTTAAATCATTACAAAGAGCCTTAAATGCCGATTATAAGTGTGGATTAGTTGTAGATGGTTCTTTTGGACCAAAGACTGAAAAAGCTAGTCATAATAATTATCTATATTTAGGTAAAAAAGAAGCTACTAATCATATAAAATGGCTACAAACTAGATTAATTGAATTAGGGTATTCAGTAGGTAAATCAGGAGTAGATGGTTCTTTTGGATATGATACTCAAAATGCTGTAAAAAGATTTCAGAACGAACATGGATTACAAGTTGATGGTTGTGTTGGAAAAGCAACTCATAAGGCTTTAATTAAATAAAAAAATAGATAGATATGTTTTATCAACATATTTATTTATCAAATATATATGTAGTAATTAACCATAGCCTAGTGGCTATGGTCAGTTACTACATATTTTTATTTGAAAGAAATTTCAAAATCTTTTGTATCATTATTGTAAGTTATATAATTTATTCGTTGTTTCCAAAACACATTTTTTGAAACTCCATCAAGTTTATTATATAAATCAAAAACATCTAATTCACTTAACATACTATTGTATTTTGTTAAGTCTCTTTCTATTTCAACATGATTCTTAATCTCGTTTATCTCTTTATTATATTGGTTATAATTATTATCATATTTATCTTTTGAAATTTTACCTTCAATATATAAATCGTTTAATCTCTCAATCTTTTTTAGTATATTATTAATATTTTTTTTATCATATTTTTTATTTTTATCGTTATCTTTATCACTTATGTTGCCAGCTGTTATATATTTTTTTAATTCACTTTCAAAATTATTTAAAAGCCAATCTTCCAATATATCTTCACGAATTGTTTTATTATTAGTACATAAACCAGAACAATTATTTTTAACACAACGATATAAATACAAAGTATATACTTTTCCACTTTTTCTAATATGTCTTAAAGTGCTTCCACCTAAATTTTTTCCACATTCTGGACATTTTAATAAACCACTAAATATATAATCATGTTTTTTAGTATTGTCTTTGTTGTTATGTTTAACTAAAGTTTGAATCTTATCAAATCTCTCTTTAGTTATATATGGCTGGCAATAATCTTCTATATCTTTATATTTACCATAAAACAATGGATATGTTAAACATCTATTTACAACCTTATAGGTTATTCCAGCATTATAGGTTTGATTTATATATTTTGTAGTTTTACGAATAGAACCACAATTCTCAAAGTAATCAAACATAGCATACACAATATGTTCAACATTTTTATCTCTAATTACAACTTTATTCTTACCTTCCCCTCCAACACAATATCCATAAGGGTAGGTTTTGGATCCATGAATAGGTTTTTTCATTTTTAACATATTTTCAAAATTAAATTTAATTCTATCACCAGTTTGGTCAGATTCATTTTGAGCAATTGATAATTTTATATTCAAGTATAATCTTCCATTAGTCGTATAAGTATCATATTCTTCATCACTACATTCCCAATCAACATGATTATTATTTAATATTTCCTGTACTTTATAATAGTCAGCAACATTTCTAATCCATCTATCTAATCTCCAAAATACTATTCTATCAAATTTATCATTTCCAGAATCATCTAATAACCTTAATAAATCTTTTCTACTATTAAGTTTACTTCGAGCTGATTTAGCTTCATCAACATAAACATCAATTACTTTATAATTATTTTCTTTAGAAAATTCTTTTAATCTTTTTAATTGTGAATCTACTGAGTAACCTTTTCTTTTTTGTTCTTCAGTAGATACTCTTATATAAAGAGCTACTCTAATTATTTTTTCTGATACATTATTATTCATTATATTATACCCCCTTAGGTAGTTTTTTCCTTGATTTATAAACTACTTAGTGATATAATATAAATCGAAAGACTTATATAGCTGGTGGCTAAGTAGTTTTTCAATTTTGACTTCGTATTGCAGTACGAAGTCTTTTTATTTTGTCATAATATTTTTTATAAATTTATTAACTCTTGTAATTAATAAACGAATGTTCTTATTGTCTAAAGCAATATCGTATGGTTTTAATATTCTTTGAACAGATATCGTTCTCATTTGGTCCAGTAGAGCAATTGAATCACTTAAATCTATATAAACTAAATTTTGATATTTTAATTCGTTATGATTTCGTTCTTTAAATGCTTCCTCACTTTTAAAATGTTTTTCCTTAGGACTTGTAAGTGGTATGCAAAATAACATGTTTTTAACTTTAGGAATTGTAAATATTATTCCTAAATGAATACTGTTTATTTCAGAACCTTTGTTTCCTTTAAAATCTATATAATATATTTTTCCATTTTTCATAATTACCTCCTAACAAATATAAAAAGGAACTCTATATAAATAGAGTTCCTTAAACAACAAATAGACTGATATGTTCCTCGATTTCTCTTCACAATGCTATTCATGATGTTATAATTTGACTGACTAATATGTTCCTCGATTTCTCTTCACAATGCAGTCAATTACAACTTGTAGTAATACTATACCACATTTTTTTCAGAAAATCAAATGTTTTTTGGATTTTTTGATTTTCCTAACTCTATTATATACATATTTTAATAAAATATTAACCATTTTCACTTATTTAATTTATATAATTTTCATCTAATAAATCATAAAACACATTTTCAGATAAAATTTTTATATCTTTTCCTTTAAGAATCATATCTTTTGTTTTTCTTATTTTACTACTATCTTTTCCATGTGTTTTTTTATAATCAGCTTTTCCAATTATTAAATAATTAGTATTTTTAGTTATATCATCTTGAACATAACCACCTATATCAACAACTTTTTGCATTGCTTCTCTTCTAGGCATTCTCTCTAAAGTTCCAGTAAATACACAATACTTTTTAAATAATAATGAATCTTCATTGAAACAAGTATTATTAGTTGTAAAATCTGATGCTTTATAGCTTCTATTATTTGCTTTCTTAAAAAAATCTTCTCCACCTAAATTATTAGCATCTTGTTTTAATTTTAAATAAACTTCTTTTGTAGCAGTACAATCAAGTAATCCCCTATGTAGATTTTCAAATTTTATATTATAATGTTCTAATAAATCAATCAACCTGTGATGGTCAATATCTGGTAATATCCATTTTGACATTCTTAAAGTATCAACAAAATCATTATTTAACTCTTTATTTAAGTTTTTTAATATTTCATCATATAGAAAATTAATATCAAAATTTATATTATGGCCAACTAAAATATCATTACCAATAAAATCTACAAATTCCTTTAAAACTTCTTTTAAATCTTTACCTTCTTTTATTAACATTTCATTAGAGATTCCAGTTAATTCAGTAATGAATGGATCTAATTCAGAACTAATAGATATTAAAGAAGTAAATTCTTTACTTGGTGTATCGTCTCTAACTTTTATAGCAGAAATTTCTATAATACTATCATATTCAGAATCTAAACCAGTTGTTTCTATATCAATAATTGTATAATCTTTTATTAGTTTTAATAAACTTTTTCCTTTATTTCTTTTCTTTTTTTCTTGGTTAGAATTTGAATTATGAGTTATTTTTTCAATAGTTAAACTATTTTTTATCATTTCTAACAAAGTATTATCTTCATTTTTATTTTTTACATCTTCTAAATTATTCATATTTTTTACTCCCTAAATACATTTTTTTAAAAAATCAATAGTTTTTTCGGACTTTATAAGTCCATTTTCCTTATATATTTCCTTAAAATAATAAATAAGTTTTATAATCTTTATTTCAAAGGAGGGTTATAGGCTTATGAATTATAAGAATTTAAAAGTATATTTAATTAATCTTGAAGTTGATTTAAACAAATATTTTATTTTGATAGAGATTATAAATAATTAATCTTTATCTTTTTTTATGAGAAAATCTTTATTTGCAACAGCAAAATCAATCAACTTTTTAAAATCTTCTTCATTAATATTATCATTTTCATCCATAAGACCATTATCTTTAAGTATTTTTTTATATACCTCATCTTGTTCTTCTTCTGTTTTTTTTTGTTCTATAGG
>CANQYS010000042.1 GCA_947628115.1 uncultured Clostridia bacterium
AGTTTTAATGAGAGATAAAAAAGCTATTTCTAATAATGTTAAAAAATTTGTTGATACTATTTTATCTGAATATGGTGATAACATTCCTCAGAATGTAAGAGATTATTTAGGAAGTAGAAATATTGAAGATATAGTTCATATTGATAATACTGGAACAATATCATTGTATGTATCAGATGGCGAAATTTATTTGCCTAAAAATGCTTATAATGTTTTATCACTTGTTTCTAAAATACCTGGATTTGGTAAATTAAAAAATCATGTAACTCATAATCAAGATAATATGATTATTAACAATAATACATTCTTAAATTTCATTAGTCATGTATTTTTAAAAGGATTAACTCCACAAGGATATTTTGCTGAAATAGCATTACATGAAACTTTGCATTTATGTGGATCGAATGGTGATTTTGCTTTATTTGAAGGATTAACAGAATTTAAAACAAGAGAAATAGCACAGAAATATGGATTAGAAACTTCTTGTTGTGGTTATCCTAAAGAAACAAGAATAATTTACGAATTACAACAATTATTTGGTAAAGATGTTATGGATAAAATTACTTTTGCCGATGGATATTCTAAAAAATATCAAATAATTTATGATTCTTTAGGAGAAACAGAGGCAGAATTATTTAAAAATATATTTGTTGAAATGCAATTACAATTTGAGCCTTATATTTCTAAAAAATATCCAGGTGTTTTTGGAATATTAGATAAATGTTATCAATATTCAAAAATAGATTATTCAAAAGTTTATGATATGATAAATGCTTATCGTGAAAGCAAAGGCTTACCTAGAGTAAGTTTTGAAGAAAGTTTACAAACTAAAAAAGTAATAGATAAAATAAAATCTATTTTTGGTAATATGCAAGCAAGTAATAATACAACAAATTTATCAGATGAAGTAATGTTAAATCAACTTGCTGAAATCTTAAATGCAGTTGAAGATACAGATAATACTTTAGATGTTAATGGTGTTTCTAACAATGATTTTGATAATAAAATAATGGAAGAAATTTCATCACAATTATCTCAACATGATTTACCAAAATTAATGGAACTTGTAAATTCATTAAAGAGTGTAAGTTCTAAACTTGTTTCAACTCTTGAAATTTTGCACTATTGTAGTAATAATTATGCTTTGGTTTCCGATTCACAAGTATTTGAAACCTTACTTAATGATTTGCTAGCAAGTGCAACAGATGAAGATTTTCTTAATGCATTAAAGTCAAATAAAATAGATTATTATAGTGATGTAGAGGGAATTTTAGATTTGCTATCCCTAGAGTATAAATTAAAAGTATTTGAATTAGGAATTTTAAAAGAGGATACTATATTTAAAACTATTTTAGATTTTAAAACAAATCAATTAAAAATAGAAAGTTTGAAATATCTTAAAGAAAGTAGAAATATAGTTGATGTTATAAATAGTATAACTGCTGAGGCAATAGAAGAAACAGAAAAGCTAAGAATTTCTGCTTTAAGTTATTTGAAAAATGATATAGATAAAATATCGATAATCCAAAATTTATCATCTCGAAATAAAGTTCAAGAAACTCTAGCTTTGTCTGATATTGAAGCACAATTAAATATTATTGAAGCTATGACTAATGAAGAAAAATATGAAGTCTTTAAAAATACTAATAATGAAAAATTGAAGATAAATATTTTATTACGAAATGTTAGTTTAATAGATAATGATTTTCTAAATACATTGCCTCAAGTTGAAAGAGAATTGGTAATAGATACTTTATTAGAAAATTTATCTGATATTATGAATACTTATATTGAAAACGGAACAATAAAATATTACCAAAAATTCTTTAATAGTTTGAAAGAAAAAATATTAAATATTTTAAGTACTAGAAGAAATTATTTTGAAACTTATTCGGATTTATATGATGGATTTTATGGAGCCGACCAGAATGCAACTAGAAAATATGTTTCATTTGAAATTTTAACAAATGGTTTCTTTGATTTAGATAATAATCTTGAAGAATTAAGGAAATATTTATTAGAAAAATATTCATCAAATGAGTATGCAGAAGAAGTTAGATTAAAAAATGAAAAAGGTATAAATGACTTAATTAACAAAATTACATCTCATAATGGAAATTTAGATTTTTCGGAATATGAAATGATTATAGAATATTTAGCAGAATATGTTAATGGTGATAAAAATGCTTTACAGTCTATAATAAATCAAACATTTAAAAGAGTTGAAGAATCAGAGTATAATCGTTTAATGGATATATTAAAATCATATGGAATAACAGATACCTTAGAAGCAAGAAAAATTTTAGATTGCTTAGATACAACTGGTATGTGTTCTTATGCAGATATTGCTAATATTTTCTTTGATTATTATAAAAGTAATCCAAAACAATTTAAAACTGACTTTGGATATAGCATGACAACTTTAATAAATAATAATACGAGATTAAACTCTTCAGAATTACTTTTAGAAATGTATATGTATTTTAATAGCAATTTATTTAAAGATAATGATTATTTCTTTGAGTTTGATGGTGAAAAATTTAAGCTGGTTGAAAAATTTAAAAACTCAGAAACAATTGATACATCAAGACAAACATATTTATCTACTATTATTGATGGTATTCAGGCTAATGCAATAAATCAATTCTTAAAATATAAAAATATCCCTTTAGAATTTAAAACTATACCTTATGAATATAAAGGAAAAATGGCAAAAAATAGAGAAGAAATAATAACTAAAATAGCAAATTCCTTAGAAAAAGGAAATGTTGTTTCATTAGGTATTTTAAGTACTTCTAAAACAATTAATTTTATAAATAATTTAGGTGAAATGTTTCAAAATACTAAAATTTGGAATGAAGATGGAGGTCATGCAGTATTTGTAACTGGCTTAGATTCTAATTATATATATGTTTCAACTTGGGGATATGAAGCTAAAATTCCTATTGAAGATTTTGTTGATAATCATTTCTTTATTAATGTTAGTTCTTTAAATCACATAGCATAAATAATAATTAAAATATTGTCTTTTTAATAAAAAAATAATATACTTATAATATAAGTTAAAAAAGGAGATTATATGGAACAATTTGAAAATATCACTATTCAAAATTTTGAAACAAGAATTCCTAATAACAATCAAAAGTATTTTGATAGTTTAAAAGAGGAAGAGAAAAAAGATTATTTATCATTATATATTACATATTCTGATTTACTATATAAATATTTATTAGAAAAACTTAATTTAAAAAAATATGATGATATGATAATAAATGCTGATAATCATTTTCAAATAGTAAATGTTAAAAATATGGATATTTATCAATACCTATCTATAAAATATTTAAAATACATTTATATAAGAAATAATTTATATATAGAAAGATTAACAAATGAGGAGATGGAGTATTTAAAACTAAAAAACAAGAATCACGATTTAGAATTAGATAATGATGCTAAAAATTTTATTTCAAATACTTATTTAAAAGTTATATCTGAGCAAATAGATTCTAAAGTAGTAAACATTAATTATGGACCAGATAATCTCCGATTTTATAAGCCAAACAACGCTTTAATTATTGCAATTCGCTTTGATGATTATTATAAAGAACCAAATGAAACAAGTGAGAAATGGGAAGCTAAATATAATGATAAATTATTAGAATTAGACATGATTAAATTTTGTTTAATTTCTAATCTAAAAAAAAGCGATATTAAAAGTGAAGTTATAAAATATAACGATTTTAGTGTTAAAAAATTATTTAAAATTGATGAAGAGAAAAAAAATAGTAAATATTAAGATAGATAAATTTTATCTTAATTTTTTTTGTAAATTTCTGTCTTTTAATAGACTTTATTTTAGTTATTTGTTACAATTATAAAAGAGGTATGATTATG
>CANQYS010000043.1 GCA_947628115.1 uncultured Clostridia bacterium
TAAATATAAAAGTACCAACGAAATCTTAAGTGAAATATGTGTATAATAAACCGGAAATTTATTATTGCCATTTATACAAAAAAAATATAATAAAATAAACCTTGACAATTGATAGTTTGCATGGTAAACTATTAATTGTTACTTATGTGGAGAGGTGGTCGAGTTGGTTTATGGCACCAGTCTTGAAAATTGGCGTAGGTTTGTAGCCTACCGTGGGTTCGAATCCCACCCTCTCCGCCAAATGTACAGTTAAAATTGCAGTGAATTATTAAAATTGAATAGTTAATAATGAATAATCTATAATTGTTACAAATATTACATTTTTATTATTCATTATTCACTATTCATTATTAATTAAATTTAATATGGAGACGTACCCAAGTGGTTGAAGGGGGCAGTTTGCTAAACTGCTAGGGTTCGTAAGGGCCGCGGAGGTTCAAATCCTCTCGTCTCCGCCAATAAAACATAACATATTATTTGTTATGTTTTTTATTATAAATTAGAGAGAGTACTAGATATATCAATTAATTGAATAAATAATTAATTAAATAATATATTTAGTGATTAATTAATAAATAAAAATAATTAATAGTTTAAAATATAATATAAAGTACAATTTAAAATGTAATTTAAAATATAATTAAAATATAATGAAAAATATAATATAAAATATAATTTAAATTATAAAGCTAAAACATTATTTTTTGAAAATGAATTCTCATTTGTCAAAAAATAATTGTTTTAGCTTTTAAATGTTTAATTAAAATTTAAATTCTTTAAATTTTAATTAAATCGATAAAGTTCCTACAATATTTAAACTAACACCCCGAAAATTAAATGTAGCAGGTGAAAGTGTAAAGGCGGGACTTGTACCTGTCCGAATAATTGGACGTAAATTGCAAAAGAAAAAATTAAAAAAGCAAAAGTGTAGGGGCAGGCCTTGTGTCTGCCCGAATAATGGGACATAAATTGAAAAACAAAAATATGTACTTACAAATAAACATAAAAAATATTAAAAAATAGAATAACATGTGATAATATTCTTTTATGGAAATAAAAATAAACAAAAGAAGGAGAGAAAAACACATGTTAAAATTAAAAAATTATAACGAACCAATTGCAAACGCTGTAGGGGCGGACGACTCTGTCCGCCCGCACTTCCAAGAACCAACCCTAAAAACTCCAAAGGCATACTCAAATCTAACCTCTAACCTCCAAACTCTAACCTCCAACTTCTAACCTATAAAGCTGGTATTACTTTAATAGCACTAATTATAACGATAATAGTAATGCTAATATTAGTAGGTGTAACAATAAGTGTGGTATTAAATGGAGGACTATTTGAAAAAGCAAGAACGGCAACAACACAAACAGAAGAAGAAAAAATATTAGAAGAAATGCTAGCAATGGCAGAAATAACAGATGAAGGTAAATTTGATTATAATACAATAATAGATAAAATAAAATCTAATCATCCAGAATATACAATAGAATATACTTATCCAAATGCTACTATAACAGGAAAATTAGGAACATATAAATATATTGTATCAGAAAACGAAATAAGGAAAGGAATTAAGGAAATTCCAACAGTAGATGATGAATTTGAAAAATATATATTAGGACAACAAAAAACCGGAAGATCTTTAATGGAGATAATGGACACGGATACTATGGAATTTATTGATGATTCATTAACAAGTGAAGTTAATGAATCAGAAACTTTAGGAGTAGAATTTTTAAATTTTAGTTATGGTTTTAGTGAGGAAGATATGAAATTATTTATGTATGTAAAATACGATAAAAAAGCATATAAGATAGTAATTGATCTTTCTATAGTAAATTATGATATTTCTATAGAAAATACTGAGAGATTAGAATTAGTATATGTGCCAAAAGGAAATGAAGGAAAAGAAACTGCCGATGGTTGGACTATTCTATATGATAATGGAGCAACAGTAGAAGCAGTAAGCCCGAATGCGATGGGAGAATTAAGATTGGGATATTCAGAAAAAGCAACAACTAGTGAACAAAAATCAACAGAAGTAATAGAATCATATAATAATGCAATAAGTAGAATAAATGATTATTGCAAAAGTTTAAATGATTTACTAGAACATAGTAAGGTAAGAAGTGTCGGAGGTAGTTCAGAGACAAATGAATATTATAATAAAATCCCATCAGACTGGCAAACAAGTACCTATAATGGGGATGTAAAATCGGGAGATATGTTGTTATATGAGCAAGATATTGTAAGAATGAGTTATTGGGGGAAAAATAATGTTGGAGGAAGATATTGGGTAGCCTCACGTTATTCGAGTGCGGACCCTAGCAATAATGATTCCGTAGCGTTCGGGGTTGGCTCTGTTGAAGAGTCTGGACTATATTCGTTGACGTGTCTTTTTGCACTTACCACGGACAAGTGTGACTGGGATCAGAGCACAGGGTCAATGTCAGTTCGTCCAATTATAACTGTTAACAATATTGAGTCTTAACAAATGATGGAACATATAGTGTGGAATTTTTAAATCAATGTAATAATCGCCAAGAAGTTTGCTAAAAGTTAGGGTTCGTAAGGGCCGCGGAGGTTCAAATCCTCTCACATACGCCATAAAGTAATATAGAATAATTAAATTCTGTATTATTTTTTTACTTAAAAGAGATTTAATATATATGAAAAAGTGTTAATTTAAGTTAAATAAAGTTAATTTGTGTTAAATAGTTATCGGAAAAATAAAGGGATTTGTACTTCAAAAAATATTATGTAAAGTAAAAACAAATAACTGCTCACGTAAAATATTAAAAAGAAATATATAATAAAATTTTGCTAGTAGTATGCTTAAATTATATATTGCAAATAAAAGGGGGTGGGTAGATTACGAAATTAGAAGAAGCATTGTTGCAATTAGATGAAGAAGAACTATTTGGTAAAGTAAAGTCAATAGATATAGAGCAAAGTGATATTTTAAAAAATTTAGACACATTATCAAATATGATCCAAGAAGCAATAGATTGCTTAAAAATAAGGATAGAGTACTTTACGAAGATGCAGAGCAAATAAGCAATATTCGAATAGAAGCAATGAAAAATATAGGAGATATAATAGGTAAAATAGAAAAATATATGTAATATAAAATAAGGCGTGTTTTTTGGTACAAATAGTCATATAATTAAAGCATAATAAAAATAGGAGTGATTGAAATGTGTATCAAGAATCTACAAAAGGCAGATTATAGTAATAAAAAAACTATATTAGAATTATTTGATTTCTATGAAGATGAGCTATATCAAAAAACGCAAGAGAATAAAGAATATGTAGAAAAAATAAGCAAAGTAGAAAAAGAGTTTTATAATAGTTTAACACTAAATCAGAAAAATTAATTTGAAGAATTAGAAGAATAAAAAGGGCTTAATGAAGGGGTAAATACAAGAAATATATTTGCTTTTGCTTTTAGTCTGGCTATTAATCTGATAATAGAAGCTAGAATTGTCAATAATTTTTGAAAATTTCACTAAAAAATAGGATTATTTTATTAGCGGAAATTTCACCTATGTATAAACT
>CANQYS010000044.1 GCA_947628115.1 uncultured Clostridia bacterium
ACAAGTGATGATTTGAAAAAAGAAGAAGAATGCTATATAGGGAAAGTTGGAGTTTTTGATGAAGATAATAATTTAGTAACAGTAGATTGGAGAGCTCCTATTGCTTCAATGTATTATGATAGTAATATTGGAGAAGCATCTTATAAAGCTCCGGAGGGAGTAATAAAAGGAAAATTAACTTTAAAAAGGCAATATGAAATAGAAAATGGAGAGTTAAAAGATTTTCAAGATGTTGACACCATTTCTAATGATGATTTTTTAAAACCATATTTAGGTGCTAGTGCTGATAATAGATTAAAAAATATTGTTGCAACAATTCAAGCAGAACAAAATGCAATTATCAGAGATGATATTTCAAATAATATCATTGTTCAAGGAGTGGCAGGAAGTGGAAAAACAACTGTTGCTCTTCATAGGGTTGCTTATCTTGTTTATAATAATATGAAAAATATAAAACCTGAACAATATTTAGTAATAGGTCCAAATAAATTTTTTGTTAACTATATTTCAGGTGTTTTACCGGATTTAGATGTTGATGATGTTAATCAATTGACTTATGATGAAATAATAAAGGATTTATTAGAAATAGAGTTTATTTTAATTTCAGATAAAGATAAATTAATTAAATCAATTACTAATCCTGAACAATTATTTTATCAAAAGTTAAAAGTTTCAATGGCTTTTAAAAATATGTTAGATAAATTTATTAGTAAATTTGATGAAACAATTGTTCCAACTATTAATTTTGAAATTAAAGGTTATGAAATTCTTGATAGTAAATTTATTAGAGATATATATGAAGATTTAGAGAAAGAAGTATTAGATTATAGTATAATAAGTAAAAAAATAGAAAGAGCAATTTTAATAACTGAAAGATATATTAAGGAACATAAACAAGAGATATTAAGTAGAATTAATGAAGAATTTTATAAGAAAATTAAGTCTATGAATGGTGATGATGCTGTTAAAGAAAGAAAAAAAATAGATGCAATTGAGAAAGAAATTAATAATGGATGTCATCAAAGTTTGAAAAAATATTTTAGTGGTGGAAGTCCTAAAATAATATCTTTATATATAGAATTTTTAAAAAATATAAATTTATATTTAGATACTAATAAATATAATATTAAAGAAGAAATTAAAGAAAATATTAGTAATCTTAAATCTAAAAAAATAGAATTTGAAGATTTAGCAGCCATTATGTATTTATATTATCGAATTTTTGGTAGTAAAAATTATGAAAATTATAAACAAGTAGTTGTTGATGAAGCTCAAGACTTTGGAGAATTTAATTTCTTGGCATTAAAAAAGTTAATGCCAAAAGCAACTTTTAGTATTTTTGGAGATTTAGCTCAATCAATTTATGAATATCGTGGAATATCAGATTGGGATAGAGTAATAGAAACAACATTTGAAGGTGATTGCAGTATTAAATATTTGAAAAAGAGTTATAGAACAACGACTGAGATAATGAATTCAGCTAATAATTTAACAGAATATTTGAAATTTTCAACAGCTGAACCTGTAATAAGACATGGAATTGATGTAAATTATATTGATTTTAATGATAATCAAATGTTAGTAATTAGTGAAATATTAAAAAGTTATATTAAAAAAGGTTATAGTTCAATTGCAGTAATTTGTAAAGATTCCGAGGAAGCTAAATTAATTAGTTTAAATTTAGAAAAGTTAGGTATTAAAGTAACTAATATAACCGATAGCGACACAAAATATGATGGTGGTATATGTACAATAACTAGTTATTTAGCAAAAGGATTAGAATTTGATGCTGTTGTTATAAGTGATGCTACTGAGGGAGTATATGATTCAAATAAAAAAATAGATATGAAGTTACTTTATGTTGCAATGACTAGAGCTTTACATGAATTAAATGTGCTTTATAATAAAGAATTAGTAAAACCTTTAGTAGGTGATTTAAAAAAAAATTCTGATGAATATAGTAAAATATTAAGAAAATAGATGTGATAAAAAGCATCTTTTTTTATAATCAAATTAGATATATAAATGAAATTAGTAATGAATTTCTAATATTGAATAATAAAAACACCTCAATATTTAAATTGAGATGTGTTAAGAAAGTAAGAATAGTATTATATAAAATTTGGTAGTAAATATATAATAATATTAAAAGACTAATCTCTTTAAGAGAAATAAAAACTTACTTTCTAGCATTATTCTCGATCGTTCTCTCGTATATGATTATAATTATTATAACTTACTACAAAGTTAGTATGGTTAAATTTTTTTAATCTTATTACAATAATAGTAAGTTTAAGGGAGAGTGACAATTATCAAAAATATATACAAAGCTCGTGAAATTTTAGCTAATAATATTACATATTTCCGTTTGAAAAAGAATTGGTCCCAAGAAGATTTTGCAGATGAACTTGGAACGACTCCAACTTATGTTTCAAACTTAGAAAATGCTAAAAGAAATGCAAGAATTGATTATATAGAGCATATTGCAGATACCTTTGATGTTACAATGGAACAACTATTTATTGAAAGACCAAAGGTTGAAAACCATCGTATACCGAGAAGATAGGAATCAAAAAATTCCTTTTTTCATGCCAATTTAATTATATCATGAATTTTTATATTATCAATACCTTTTTGCGTTAAAATGTGGCTATTTTATTTTTAAGAAAATGTAATAATGATTATTAGAGGTGTGCTTATGGCAGTATATGACTTTGAAAGTTTACAAGATATAGTTTCAAAAATTGATAAGGAAGAAATATATATTAAGATTTGTAAGAATATTAAAAAATTTCGATTGGAAAGATACAATGAATTTAAAATGAATAATGTCAAAAATTCTATTAATCCTTTTTCAACGGAAAATATTGCAGCATTGTTAGACTATAATCATAATCATTATAAAAGATTTGAAAGTGAAAATGATAGTACTAAAAAGATTCCTTTAAATAAACTTGTTTTATTGTCAATAATCTTAGATAAAAAAATAGATGATTTTCTGAAATGAAATT
>CANQYS010000045.1 GCA_947628115.1 uncultured Clostridia bacterium
TGAAATGAAAAAGACATTAATGTCAATTGTTTTTGGAGTACTTGCTATGGTACTAATGATAGGAGGAGCCAAGGCGGCTGGTACTTGTACTGATAATTGTGAAGCATATGTTACCAATTCTGCTAATGAGGCTTCTAATGGTGGTTATGCTAGTATTTCAGATGCTTGGACACAAGTAACAACTAATGGAGGTACTATTGAACTAAAAAAGGAAATTTATCCTGGTGCTGCTACAATAAGCAAAGATGTTACAATCGAAGCTGGTGATTATGATTTTGTAGCTCAAGGTGATTTAACTGTTCAAAATGGTGCAACTTTAACAATTAATGGTAGCAGTATTAATATGGGTGCTCACAAATTTGATGTTGCAAAAGGTGGCAAACTAGTTATTGATGGTGTTATTACTACAACTGCTACTGATTTAATTGAAACAGCAGGTACAGTAGAAATATCAGCAAATTCTGAAATTACTGCAACTACTAAAAATGTTGTTTTAGCTAAAGCTAATGCTGATGTTACTTTAAATGGTACATATAATGCTGCAACTATTGTAACTAGCGATACAACTGCTGCTCGATATGGTGAATCAGTTGCACAAGTAACTATTGCTGGTGGTACATATAATGCTTCTGCAAAAGCTATTGATGCAAAAACTGGTATGGTTCTTACTATTAGCGGTGGTGAGATTACAGCTACAAATCAAGTTGTATTAATTAATGATGCAAAGGTTACTATTGAAGGCGGAAATCTTGTTTCTACTGATGATAATGCTGTTCAAACAAATGGAACTGACGAAAACGCTAGTTTAACAATTAATGGAGGCACTATCATTTCTGCAGCTAGTGGTAAAACAGCTTTATATTTCATGAATGCTAATGCTAAATATGCATTAACTAATGGAACAATTGAAAGTAAAGGTGCCAAAGACGCTGCTGCAATTAACTTAGATAGTGCATTCTTTGATGCAACTACTGGTAAATTAATTGCTTCTCAAGAAGGTATTATTACTGGTGGTAAATATCTAAATAAAATTGTTGCTTTAGTTGAAAACCCTTTAACACATGCTACAATGGATATATCAACACAATTAGTAGCAGAAGGTGTAGCAATTACTACAGTTGATGGATATAAAGTAGTTGGTGAAGGTGAAAAAACAACTGAACCAGGTACTGAAGGTGAAAACAATGGCGAAGTAACAGCTCCTGAATCTCAAGGAAATACAGCTGATGCTAAAAACCCTAACACTAGTGATAATGTTTATGGTTTAATCAGTATGGCTGTTGCAAGTGTAGCTGGATTATTCGTTACTTTCAAAAAAACTATTTTAAGTTAATTTGAAATATTCACATTTATGCCAATGACTAACGTCATTGGTTTTTCTTAACAATAATTAATAAAATAGAGAAAATTAATAATAACTTTCTCTATTTTTTTTACTTAATTTTTTGCAATTTGTTATTCATATTTTTTTATTTAAAGTCAATAAATACATTTGTAAATTACAATTTATAAATTTTATAAAATATGCAATTTTATAAATTACATTTTACAAAGTGACACACATTAAAAATGCTGCTATAATGCTTTTGGAGGCTAGTATTATGATTGAAAGACCTAATTATTTAGAAGAATTAATAAGTTTTAAAGAAAAAGATTTAATTAAAATAGTAACTGGTATAAGAAGATGTGGTAAATCTACATTATTTGATTTATATATAGAATATCTTTTATCTAATGGTATTAACAAAAATCAGATACTTCATATAAATCTTGAAGATTTTGAATTTAATGATATGAAAGATTATAAACAATTATATAATTATGTTAATTCAAAGTTACTTGATAATAAGATGAATTATGTATTTATAGATGAAGTTCAAAAAATAAATGATTTTCAGAAAGCTTGTGATAGTTTATATATTAAAAAGAATGTGGATTTATATATAACAGGTTCTAATTCAAAATTATTATCTGGAGAACTTGCAACTCTTCTTTCTGGAAGATATGTTAAAATAAAAATGTTACCATTATCTTTTAAAGAATATATTTCTGTTGTTGGAAATACTGATATTCAAAAGAAATATGTAGATTATATAACTAATAGTTCTTTTCCCTATACTTTAAAATTAACTAATTCTAAAGATATACGAATGTATTTAGATGGGCTTTATAATACTATTATAGTTAATGATATTGCGGAGAGAAAAGAAATATCTGATATAGCCATGTTAAAAGATGTAATAAAATTTATGTTTGATAATGTTGGTAATTTATGTTCTAGTACTAGCATAGCTAATACTATGACATCTAAAGGTAGAAAAATATCTGTTCCTACAATTGAAAAATATTTGGAAGCTTTAGTTGAATCGTTTGTTCTTTATAAAGTATCTAGATATGATATTAAAGGAAAAAATTATTTAACTACTGGTAGCAAATATTATCTATCAGATATTGGTTTAAGATATTATTTATTAGGAAGTAAAAATGCTGATGAAGGACACATATTAGAAAATGTAGTATATTTAGAATTATTAAGAAGAGGATATCAAGTATATATAGGAAAGAAGAATGATATAGAAGTTGATTTTGTAGCTATAAATGAAAAAGGAGAAGAATATTATCAAGTAAGCTATACTGTAAGAGATGAAAAAACATTAGAAAGAGAATTAAAGCCCCTTAATAATATAAGTGATCATAATCCTAAATATTTACTAACTACTGATTATACTCCTTATACATCTCATAATGGAATTAAACAAATAAATGTTTTTGATTGGTTGCTAGATAAGTAATTTTACCTAAACATTTTCATTTCACGTAGTAATGTGGATAAAAAGGGGAAAGGGATCACGCGTTTCCACGCGTTCTCTATTTTTTTCTAAAATAAAAATGTATCACTTCA
>CANQYS010000046.1 GCA_947628115.1 uncultured Clostridia bacterium
CCAAACCTTACATCATAAATTTTCATCCTTTTTCCATTCATCGTAGTATAAGCACCAGGTTCCGGATTTAATCCTCTTACTAGTCGGTCTACTTCTTCTTTACTCTTATGAAAATCTATTTTTTCTTCTTCCCTTTTTATATTATAACCAAAGGTTACTTCTTTTTCTTCTTGCTTCTTTGGTTTTATTTTTCCCTTTAAAAAGTCAGGAAGTGTTTTAAGAAGTAATTCTTTTCCCATTATACTTAAACGATTATGAAGACTTTCTAAAGTATCATTCTTTTCTATTATGGTCTCACTTTGTGTTATAATATCCCCATCATCCATACCACGGCCCATATACATAATAGTAATCCCTGTTTTTTGATAACCATCGATAATTGCATGATGAATGGGTGCCCCCCCCCTTAACTTTGGTAATAGGGATGCATGTACATTAATACATTTATATTTCGGATACTCTAAAATTTCTTTTGGAAGAATCTGCCCATAAGCACAAGTTACAATTAAATCTGGTTTTAACTTTAGAATATCTTGATATTCTTCTTTTATATTTTCTGGTTGTAAAACTGGAATATTATAAAGAGCACTTGCTTTTTTTATTGGAGTTGGTGTAAGAATTTGTTTTCTTCCTACTTTTTTATCTGGTTGTGTCACAACGCCTACAACGGTATAATGTTCTACTAAACCATCTAGTATTGGAACTGCAAAATCAGGTGTTCCCATAAATACAATTCGCATCTAAAATCCCCCTATTCCATAATATCGGAAAATAATAATTAAAGTAAGTCCTAAACTAATCAAAAATAATCCCATTAAACTAATCACACTGGCATACCCTGGACTAAGTTCAAATCTTCGTTTCTTTTCCTCTTTTTTTTCTGTTTCTTTTTGCTCTTTTTCTGTCACAATAACCTCCATTTGTACGTTTTCTTCTTGTTTCCTATTTTCTTTAATAGCAGAATAACTTGGCACTGTCTTTACGATAAAAGAAAGGGATAACAAAGGAGTATAACGTTTAATACTTGAATATCTACTATCGGTAATTCTTGAAATACCAATTACAAGATCTTCTTCTTCACTTCTTTTTAAAATCGTATCAATATCATTTAATTTATTTTTCCCAACTTCGCTTCGATCAATAAAAGCAATACAGGGATAAGAGTGACTGGAATCTAATAATTTCCATTGTTTTGAAAAAGCATTTAACACACTTTTTTCTTCTTTTTCACTCATTCGAACATATTCACATAATAATTTCATATTTTGATAACAAGCATTCTCATCTTTTCGATAATATGCTTCTCGATCATACTGATGATCATCTTTCATATATTTACCAGTTGCTGTTAAATTACAAAAATACATAGGACTTGAAAAAGCATAAAAATAGGCCATTGCTGGAGAATCTGTAATACTAATATAAGGAGCACTTTCCTTAAAATCAACAGGTAAAATGTCTGTATATTTATGATTTTTAAAAATATAGTAAGTCTGTTTCATTTCATTTACAGGATATTTATAATTTTTTGGATCAATTCCTGTCTCTTCTACTTTATTTTTAAAAGTAGAAGGAAAACTATGAAAAAGATAACCATGTACAATATAACGATCATATAAAAAACTAAGAATAGCTCTTTTACTTTCCTTGGATTTCTTCTCATACAATCCTAATTTTACTCTTATCATTTCACCTAATAATTCATTGCACCAAAGAACAAGTTCTTTATGATTTGCATAACTTTTACAAATTTTTTGTAACTCTTTTAAATAAGGAGCAAACAAAGAAAGATCATCAATTACAATGGCATATTTCATAATAGAATCCATTACAATTAGTAAAGAATATTGATTGTAACCATATTTTTCTCCATTTGGAGAAAAAACAGAAACTTTTTCTTTGGTAGAATCTTGTTCTAAGACATCATGAAGCATTGTTAGAACTTCTTGGTTTTTCATAAATTTTTCAAAATTCATAATGCCCCATCTCCTATTCTATTATCATTATACAAAAAAAAAGTACCTTTTACAAGATACTTTTTACTAGACAATCTCTTCAATGGTTGGCGTTTGTGGTAAAATAGTATTCACTTCTGGAATAATACTTGTAGTTTCCATATTAGGAAGTGGATTTGGTGGTGTTGGAATTGGTGTATTTGGTACTACTTGGTTTGTTTGCGGAGTACTTGGAAGTTCTGGTACATTCTCTCCTGGTTGTAATGGTTGTGTTACCCCTACTGATGGAGTTTGTGATATTGGTACTGCATTTAAGTTAGCAGTTGGTATTTCTTCTGTTTTTGGTAGTTCGGCAATTTCACTTGTAACAGGCGTTAGTGTTGTAGAATTAATACTAGATGGTGTTGTATTCGTAACTACTTCTTGCGACTTTGGTGCTTCGCTTATTTCAGTTGGAATAGATTGTTGTATTGGTTGGGAAGGAATTTCCTCCCTTTTTGGTGAAACTTTATTTCCATTCCAAATGGTTACAACATCACAGTTACCACTAAGTGGCATTGGATTTGGCATCTCTAATCTTACAATCAAAGGAATTCGAAAAGCCGTACCAAAAGCAAGACAAGTACCAGATTGAAGAGATTTTTGTTTTTCCACAATTTCATCAGAAATGTTAGGTACCATTTTTTTAATATAATCAACATCTACTGGATGACTCATCTTAAAAATTAAGAAATTCGAACACTGTGAAATAACGGTATCAGAAAGTTCTACTGGTCTTTGCGAAATAAGACCTAAAATAAGACCATATTTTCTTCCTTCTTTCGCAATTCGATCAAAGATATTATAACCAATTAAATAACGGTCACGATCGTTTTGAATATAACGATGAGCTTCTTCAATTA
>CANQYS010000047.1 GCA_947628115.1 uncultured Clostridia bacterium
AAAAAATGGCCCTATAAAATAGCCATTGTATAAAAAGCACTCTTTTTATACTGTCTATTTTATAGGTACCATTTTATTATAATTTCTCTGTTTTTTTAAAGATTTTATCTATTTACTCTTTGTCTTCTTTATTTGTAATTTTCTCTAAATTTAATAGTTCTTCCCATCTTCTGTCTACTTCTTTTTGAAATTCTTCTATCATCCATTCATTTCCTGTTTTAAACATATGTTTAAATCTTTTTTGTGGTTTTAAAAATTCTTCTATTGGTAATTTATTTTTTGGTTTGTAATTTACAGTATATTTTCCATCTACTACTTCAAATAATGGCCAATAACATGTTTCTACTGCTAATTTATTAATTATCATTAAATCTTCTGTATTGTATCCCCATCCTCTTGGGCATGGTGCTAGTACATTTAAAAATGCTGGTCCTTCTGTATATATTGCTTTTTCTGACTTTTCATATAAATCCTTAAAATTATTTACTGCAATAGTTTGAGCAACATATGGAATATGATGATTTGCAATTATATTAGTTAAATCTTTTCTGCTTTGCATTTTACCCGGAATAACTTTTCCAGCTGGTGATGTTGTTGTGTCTGCAAATTTTGGAGTTGCTGATGAACGTTGAATTCCTGTATTCATGTATGCACCATTATCATAACATACATAAACCATATCATGTCCTCTTTCCATTGATCCTGATAAACTCTGAAGCCCTATATCATATGTTCCACCATCCCCACCAAATGCTATAAATTTAGTAGTTTGATCTTCTGGAATTTTTCCCTTTCTTTTTAGTGCTTTATATGCTGCCTCTACTCCCGAAGCATTTGCTGCAGCACACTCAAATGCTGTATGTATAAATGAATCCGTCCATGCTGTATATGGATATATAAATGTAGAAACTTCCATACAACCTGTTGCTACACTAATTACCGCATGGTCTTCTGGTTTTAGAGCCCTAAGTACCATTCTTGCTACTGGTGGTGCTCCGGCAACCTGCACACATTCTGTGTCCTGATGTAAATCTGGATGGTTTTTCTGCTATTATTTGTTTTAAATTATATGTCATTTTATTTCCTCCTTAATCCTTTTAAATAATTTTGTTGCTTCACCATTTATTATCTTCTTAATCCTAAATATCTATATGGATTACCCGTATCACCTGTTTTTGCTATTTCTTGTAGGTCCTTATATACTTTTTCTATATCATCTGCTTTTGTGTCTCTTCCACCTATTCCATAAATATAATTTACCATTGGAACTTGTTTTTTATTTACATACATTGCAGATGTTACATCCTCAAATAAAGCACCTCCTGCTGCATTTAAAGAATCTGCTTTATCTAGAACTGCAACTGATTTTACATGCTCTAAAGCTTTTGCGATTTCTTCTGCTGGAAATGGTCTAAATACTCTTAACTTTAATAGACCTGCTTTTATTCCTTTTTCTCTTAAAGAATCTACAACAAATTTTGTTGTTCCTGCTGTCGAATTCATACATACAATTGCTATCTCTGCATCATCTAATTTATATTCTTCAAAGAAAGAGTATTTTCTACCTGTCATTTTTTCAAAATCCTTTGATACTTCTAAAATTACTTTTTTAGCATTTTTCATAGCTTCTGCTTGCCCAGCTTTGTGTTCAAATAAATATGCTTGTAAGTCTAAAGGTCCTATTGCTATTGGATTTTCTTTATTTAATAAATATTGTTCTGGGTTATATTCTCCAACAAATTTTTTTACTTTATCATCTTCTATTAATTCTATATTTTCTATAGAATGTGATGTTATAAATCCATCTTGACATACCATTAATGGTAATTTAACATTTTTATTTTCTGCAATTCTATGTGCCATTATTAAATTATCGTAAGCTTCTTGGTTGTTTTCTGAAAATAACATTATCCATCCGGCGTCTCTTACGCCCATTGCGTCTGAATGATCATTATGTATATTAAGAGGTCCTGATACTGCTCTATTTACTAAACTCATTACTATTGGAAGTCTTAAGCTTGATGCAATATATATCATCTCCCACATAAGTGACAATCCATTTGCAGATGTTGCAGTCATTGCTCTTCCACCTGCTGCTTCTGCTCCAATAGTTGCTGCCATTGCACTATGTTCACTTTCTACTGCTACAAATTCTGTATTTACTTCTCCATTACTTACAAATGTTGAAAAATATTGTGGTATTTCTGTTGAAGGCGTAATTGGGAATGCAGCTACTACATCTGGATTTATTTGCTTCATTGCAATAGCTGCTGCTTCATTACCACTTAAACGTTCCCTAATTGACATTTTATTTCCTCCTTGTATTAATTAATATTTATTGTATAAATTGTAGTTTGTAAATTTCTTTTTGATGATTGAATTCAATTATTATAATTAAAAATCTTCGGTTTCCTCGGCTTCGTCTGCGTGTTTTATAAATTCTAAAAGTAAATCAATCGAGCCTCTCGGTAACCGCTTCCTCCATTGATTTCCTTTAAGAATTTATACAAACACTCCGCTCGCTATTTATCAATTCAGATTTTTTAATTATAATAATTGTTTGAATTTCGGCATATAAAGTAAAGTCTTTAACTTGTTTCATCGATTTAATGAAAACTTTTAAGTTTTCATTAAACGGTTTAAGCAAAATCATTGTTTTTT
>CANQYS010000048.1 GCA_947628115.1 uncultured Clostridia bacterium
TGCCGGCCTGTCCTGTTACTATGCTGACAGTGGTCTGACTAATACTGGCTGGAATCTCCTCGCTCGCCTTTCAATTAATGGTGTTGGGGTTGAATTGGCTGACTAGCCAAGAGGGGATCCTCCCCTAAAAATATCTTTTATTTTTTAAAAATTATGTTATAATTTATTTAAAGGATGTCGAAATAGAGGTTTTGCTTTTGCTGCTCGGCAATATAGGTAATTCAACTAATGCCGGCCTGTCCTATTACAATACTGACAATGGAATGACTAATACTAACTGGAATATCCTCGCTCGCCTATCAAGATATCATAATGAGTTAAATTCGACACCGTACCTAAGTAGGACATAGAGTAATCTATCTTTAGTATATTTAATACTAAAATTATGAGATTGAAACACCAATCACGAAAAATTTATTTAGTTGAGTAGGAACATTATATGATATATAGATATAATGTGGGGTTAGTAGAATACACCGAAAGCCCCTGATATCTTGAAAGTGTTTCAGAAATAATGGAAAATAAAAAAATGAAAAGATATTTAGGAAATTTTTTGTTAACATATGATTTTGTAAAAGAATCTATATATGAATGTTTAAATTCAACTTCAACTCATTGTGCAAAAATAAAAAGGATGGATACAGCCTATTTTATTGCTGAATATGTGGTAAAATACAAACAAGAACATAATCAAATTATAAATTTAACTTTACAAGAAGGAGCTAACATTATTCATAAATTAGCTATTGATGAAAGAGAAAAATTATATCCAATTATTGATTATATATCTGAGAAAATGTTTATTGAAATAAAAACAAGAAAAATAAAATTATCACCAATAAAATATAATAAAAGATATGATGCTTTAGCAAAAAAAACTAGAGATATAGGAGTTTCTAGTATAAAGCAACAATGCTATGATTATATTGCTGTAAATGCATTAAAAAATATGTTTCTTGCTAAAATTGGACATTATCAATGTGCTAGTTTAAAAAACAAAGGACAGTTATTTGGGAAACAAGCTATTGAAAGTTGGATAAGAACTAATCCAAAAAAATGTAAATGGATATTTAAAGCAGATGTAAAAAAATTTTATCCTAGTGTTTCTCATGATATATTAAAAAAACTTTTAAAAAGGGATATAAAAAATAACGATATTTTATATCTAGTTTATGTTTTAATAGATTCATACAAAGAAGGATTATGTATAGGTTCTTATCTTTCTCAATATCTAGCTAATTATTACTTATCTTATGCCTATCATTATGTTACAGAAATGTTATATACCGAAAAAAGAGGTAAACGCCAGAATTTAATTCATCATGCATTATTTTATATGGATGATATAATTTTATTTGGTTCTAATAAAAAATATGTCAAAAAAGCTAAAACGATGTTAGAGAAATATCTAAATGATAAATTAAAATTACAATTAAAACCCACATCTCAATTATTTCCTTTAGATAGCAGGCCTATAGACATGTTAGGATATAAAATTTATAGCTATAAAACAATTGTAAGAAGAAGAATATTTAACAATGCTAATAAAGTATTTATTAGAAATAAAGGTAAAACAGAAATAACTTTAAAAGATTCTTATAAAATCGTTTCTTATTATGGTTATTTCAAACATACTTATAGTAAAAAATATATAAAAAAAGTCAAGCTTAATAAATCATTGAAAATAGCGAAGGAGGTTATATCAAATGAAACAAAAAGCAAACTTTTATGAAAAACAAGAACCTTATAAATATATGAGGTTAGGAAATGGCAAAGCAGATGTATTTATAAGAGAGTTTATCGAAGAATCCGAAGAAGTAGATGAGAATGGTAGAAAAACCATTCTTTTTGTTTACAATCAAAATGAGTTTAGAGTAAATGAAAATGAAATAACCGAAGAAATGATTAAAGAAAATCCTTTATATTGGATAGATTACAATCCTAATGAACAAGAAATTTCTTTAATTTCAAGATTAGAAGCAATCGAAGGTGCTATTTTAGAGTTAGGGGAGATGATGTTTAATGATTAAATTCTATGTTACTCAAATAAAGTTACATAAAATTACTATTGAAGATGTACCAATTATATTTAAAGAAAAAGTAAAAAAAGAACTTGAAGGTAAATAGAATAGGAGGAAAAAATAATGGAAAAATTTATGGAGAATCTTAAAAAATATTGGGGTTGGATAACAGTAATCACAGCCATTTTAGGAGCAATTGTTGCTATTTTTTTATGCTTTCACAGACTTTTTAATTATTTTGATAATCAAAACGAGGAACTAGCAGAAACACAAAAGATAGCACAGCAGGCTTTAATTTGGAACAAAGACATACCCAACATTCAACGAGCTGAAGTTTGTGATATTTATCTATCGAAAGGTTTTGATAGCTATACTAAAAAACTTTGTGAGAATGTAATTTTAGCCGATGATAGTATTAAGATGGAGAAGGAGAGTGTTAAGAATGAAGAAAGCATGGACCGATTTAAAGAGTTTTATAACAGTAATTACGATGTTACTTTTCGCTTATTGTATAATTAGAAATTTACAAATTCCAAGTGAATTACAAAATGTTGTAGCTACTGTTGTAGG